>JBAWVV010000016.1:0-23346 GCA_037147115.1 Planctomycetia bacterium
GGCCCGGGGGCGTCATCCCTAGGCCACAATCCTAGCATGGCCCGCCGGACCGCTCGACGGTCGGGTTGTGCCGGCGGTGACGCATGGCAAGGGCGATTCGGGGTTTGGTAGTCTAGAAGCATGGCAGATTCTTTGGCGACGCTTGCCGACCTCGTCCGCCGCCCCAGCGTCAACCCGATGGGGCGCGACGTCTCGGGACCGGAGTATCTCGAGGGCCGGATCACCGACTACCTCGTGCAGCGCTTCAGTGCCGCCGGCCTCCCCTGGGCGCGCCAGCCGGTCGCCCCCGGCCGCGACAATATTATTGCCCGCCTCGAGGCCACCGTGCCCGGGGCCCCGACCATCCTCTGGGATGCCCATCAGGACACCGTGCCGGTGGAGGGAATGACGATCGACCCGTTCCTTCCGCTCGTCCGCGACGGCCGGCTCCAGGGGCGGGGGGCGTGTGACGTGAAGGGGGGAATGGCGGCGATGATCGTCGGGCTCGAGCGGCTCGCGGGCTCCGGGCAGCCCCGCCCCGTCACGATCCTGTTCACGGCGACGGTCAACGAGGAGTTCGGCTTCTCCGGCGCCCGGGCGATCGCCTCGCTGTGGAGTGGCGCGGGGGTCGTGAGCCCCGGCGACGGCCCGGCCCGCGCGCTCGTCGGGCCTGCCCGGCCGGTGGCGGGCATCATTGCCGAGCCGACCAGCCTCGATGTCGTCGGCATGCACAAAGGAGCGGTGCGGTGGCGGATCCGCGTGGCGGGGCGGGCCTGTCACAGCTCCTCTCCAGAGCGCGGCGACAACGCCATCTACACGGCTGCGCGAGCGAGCTTGGCGATCGAGACGCTCGCCCGGGAGCTCCTCACCCGCTCGCCCGACCATCCGTGCGGTCCGCCGACGCTCAGCCTGGGAACGATCCGCGGTGGTTCCGGCGTCAATCTCGTTCCCGACATGGTGATCCTCGAGCTCGACCGTCGGCTCGTGCCGGGGGAACTCCCGCGCGCGGCCCGCGACGAGGTCATCCGCCGCGTGGCCGAGGCCTGCCCAGGCGCGGTGATCGAGCACGAAGAGCCGTTTGTCGAGCATCACGGCCTGCCGTCAGGGGGCGCCGAGACGATCCTGGCCGGCCGGCGCCTGGCCGACAGGCTCGAGGAAGCGGTCCGCGGCCAGGGCCGCAAGAGCGTCGTCCGCGCCGCCCGCTACGGCACCAACGCGAGCATCTACGCGGCCGCCGGCGTGCCGACGGTCGTGTTCGGCCCCGGCTCGATCGACCAGGCCCACACGTGTGACGAGTGGATCGACGTCAGTGAAGTCGAGATCGCCGCCGCGGCGCTGGTGGCCGCGATGGCGTGACGGGGGGCAGCCCGGCGCGGAACGGCCGCCCGCGCGCGACGCGGCCTCCGCCTCGCCCAGATGGCGAGGCGGAGGCGCGGTGGTGGGCGTGAATGTGTCCGTGGAGGCTGGCTCCACGCGACACCTCAAAACACGTCGAGGTTGTGGTGGTGGCCGAAGGGGTTGTAGCGCCGCGACTTCGGATACTCGTTGTGCCACGAACGGTTGTAGACCGGCACCCGCATCTCTTGCGGATAGCGGTAGTAGAGATCGTTGGCGCTGCGGTAGTAGCCGTCGGCGTAGAAGTTCTGCGGATACCACACATAGGGATAGTGGTAGAAGCGGTTCCAGTCGGGCGCGGCGGCCGATTGGCCCCACGTCCCGCCGAAGGCTTTCGGACCAGCGGACGGCTGACCCCCCCAGCCCTGCTGGGCGGAAGCCTCGCCGGCGGCGAGAAAGAGCGTCGAGGCCAGCACGGCCGCGGCGAGCAGATGGCGTTTCATGCGAAGGAGTCCCCCCTGCGATCGGTCGGGAGGTTCCCCCTGAACCCCCCTGCCAACCGGCTGCGGCCGCGCTCTCCACCCCCTCGCCCTCCAAAAGAGGCCGGTCGGGTGGCGCGCGTTCCGAACATGCAGACGGTGCGGCAAGGGGAATATCGACCGGCGGCGCGACCGTTCTTCATGGAAAAACCGGCAGGGTCGGCCGGTCGCTGCGGGGCCACCCGAGGCCGCCATGGGCCGCCGCACCCGTTGGCCGCGGCCCGGAGGCCCGCCCGGCAAACGACCCTCGGCCAGTTCCCGATCCCACTGCTCCATCAGCGGCCAGGCTGGAGCGCAGGTGCCGAAGTCGGCAAGGGCGAGATAGCCGCGCACGCGTTCGAGGGTTCGGGTGAGGAGGGCGTCGTCCTTGCGGAAGATCGGGCCGTGGCTGGGGAGGAGCCAAGCGACGTCGCTGGCGGCGATCCGCTCGAGCGAGCGGATGAAGGCCGGGATGTCGCTGCCGTGATGGGCATCGATCGCGCCGACCGAGCCGTCGCGGTAGATGTTGTCGCCAGAGAGGAGGAGGTCGTCGAGCCTGAAGGCGAGTTGGCTATCGGTGTGGCCGGGGGTGTGCCAGACCGCGAGCCGGCGCGAGCCGACCTCGAGGGCGTCGCCGTCGCCGATCGTCCGATCGACTTTCACCGCCGGCATTTCGAGATGGACGTTCTGCGCCGAGATCTCGGCGAACGTCTTGATCCGGTCGCCGCTCTCGAGGGCCTCAACGGCAAGCGGGTGAGCGAGAATCGGCGCTTTGAGGATCGCCTTCGCCTTCGCCAGCCCCTGGATGTGATCGACGTCGGCATGCGTGGCGACGAGGGCCCGGCAGGTCGAGAGGGGGAAATCGAGTTGACGGATCATCTCCACGATCTCGTCGACGGTCTCGGAGTAGCCGATGTCGATGAGCACCCAGTCGCGGTCGTCATAAACCAGATAGACGTTGCAACCGATCCGCCAGCCCGCCTGGTGGTTCATCTCGATGACACCGGGGAAAATCGGGCGGCGCTGGAGCATCGGAAGTCCGGGCGTGCGGGAAGTCGTTTGCGGCCCGATCGGTCACAGCACACACTGGGGGGCCGGGGCCGCGAGAACTGAACTCTGGAGTGTAGCGCGTGCCGCGACGCCCGGCAACGAGCCCCGTCTCTCCCCGCTCCGCAGAGCGTCGCTCTACGCCCCCGAAGAGGCCCTCCCTTGGCCGCTGACCCTCACGAAATCCCCGCAGCCCCCCGGCCGCCGGCCGTGTCGCGCTACGTGGCATGGGCGGGGAGCGTCGGTGAACTGTGCGATGTCGTCGATCGTCTGAAGGGGCTCGCCACCGAGCTGGGAACGCCGTCGCCGGAGGGGGCGGAGTGGTATGGGCAACTCTTCGGCAAGCTCCGGCCGCAGGTGACGCGCGAGCCGGTCATGGTGGCGGCGGTCTGCGGCGGCACAAACACCGGCAAGAGCCTCGTCTCGAATGTCCTCGTCGGCGCCGAGATCAGCCGGTCGCTGCCGGAGGCGGCGCGGACGCGCTGCCCGGTGGCCAGCCTGCCACGCGGGCTCGCCGGGTCGGTCGACCTCGCGGCGCTGTTCCCCGGCTTCACCCCCCGCGCCTGGTCGAGCGACACCGACGCCCTCGGCGGCAGCGCCGCGGGGGACGATCTCCTCGTGTGGCGCGAGGATCCCGCCGGCCACCAGCCGGCCCGGCTGATCCTCATCGACACCCCCGATGTCGACGGCACGCTCCGCGAGAACTGGCAGCGGGCCGAGGCGGTGCGCAACGCCTGCGATGTGATCGTCGCCGTGCTCACCCAACAGAAATACAACGACGCCGCCGTCCGCGACTTCTTCGCCGCCGCCGCCGCTGCCGGGAAGTCGCTGGTTGTCGTCTTCAACATGGTCAACTGGCCGGCGCAGCGAGAGCGGATCGCCGGCTGGTATGCGACGTTCGTCGCCGAGACCGGCGCGGCGCCGCTTGCGGTGTATGCGGTGCCGCACAACTTCGCCCGGGCCGAGAGCGGCACGATCGAGTTCTTCCACCTCCCGGAGTTGACCGGCGGCTCGGCCGATCTGGCGGCGCCCCCGGTCGACCTCGCTGCGGTGCTCGCCGGCGTCGACTTCGACCGCATCAAGCTCCAGGCGATGGAGGGGGCGTTCCGCGTCGTCCTCGATCCTGCGGCCGGGATGGCGACTTGGCTCGACGCGATCGAGTCCTCCTCGCGGGAGTGGCATGACGCGCGGGGCGTGCTCGCCGAGGAGGCGCAGGTGCGCGTCGAGCTCCCCTCCGCGCCGCGGGAGCTGGTCTGGAACGAGATCTGGCGGTGGCTCGAACCGCGCCGGTCGCGCGTCGACATCAACCTCTCCCGCCTCTACCGGGCGGCCGGCAGCGGCGTCGCCTGGGTGGGGCGGCGGATCGGCGTGGGGAGAACCGAGGAAGAGCGGCGCGACGACTTCGCCGCCGTCGAACTGGCGGGCTTGAAGCAGGCGCTAGCGACCTTCATCGATCGCCTTGAAGGAGCCTGCCGCCGCAGCCCGCGGCTCCGGGTCCTCCTCGGCGACACGCTCGTCGGTGGCGACCGGGCGGCATGGTATGCCGACCTCGAGCGCCGGCACGCCGCCCTGCCGATGGTGTCGGAGGACTACCGGGCCTTCGTGCGCGGCGAACTCGACCGCTTCTCCCGCGAGAACCCGAAGTTCCTCCAATTGCTCCTCACCGGCTTGAGCGTCGGATCGGTCGCCCGCCCTTGCATCACGGTAGGGTTGATGATGGCCGGGGCCGCCGCGGTGCCGGCCGCCGCCGCCGCGGGGCACGGCCTGACGACGCTCGTCCACACCGCCGGCGACTATGTCGTCTGGGCCGTCGCGCCGCTGGCGGGCGAAGGGGTGCTCGGGCTGACGATGGCTGGTCTCAAGCCGCTCCTCGAACGGCTCTTCGCCGGCTGGTCGGCCGAACGCAGCCGGGTCCTCACCGATACGCTCCACGACGTCGTCCTAGGGGATCGTCTCGAGGTGATCGAGCGGCTTGCCACGGCCGGCGGGCGGCCGGAGGTGGCGCGGGCGCGGCGGTTGCTCTATGACTGCGGACGGGAGTTCACCCGATGACCGATCGTCCATCCGCTGCGCTGAAGTCCGCTGCCGACAGCCCCGCCGCGCCGCAGCCGCAACCGGCGCCGGGGTTTGACGACGCCGGATTCGACGACCTCGTCACCGGGCTGTCGCGGTGGAGCGGGGCGCTCCCCGACTGGCCTCCGGCCAGGCGCGTGCGGGCGGAATGGGAGGAGGTTGCCCCGCGGCTCGACCGGGCCCGCCGCGAGCTCGCGCGCGTCCTCGTTGTCGGCGTCATCGGAGGCACCGGCACCGGCAAGAGCACGCTCGTCAACGCCCTCGCCGGACGGGACGTGAGCCCCGCTGGCGATGTCGCCCGGCCGACGACGGTGGCGCCGGTGGTGGTCGTGGCCCGCGATGTCGACTGCTCGTGGCTGGCGCTCGACGAGGTCGGCGCCCGGGTCGTCACCAGCGACGCCGCTGCTGTGGCCAACATCGTGCTGGTCGACTGCCCCGATCCCGACACCCAGGGGCCGGGGGCGCCGTTGCCAGCCGGTGGGGCGCAGCGTCCGAGCACCCACAACCACAATCGCGACATCCTCGAGCGGATCCTGCCGGCCTGCGATGTTCTCCTCCTCGTGGCCACCGCGCAGAAATACCGCTCGTGGAGCGTGGCCAGCGAGGTGGCGGCGTTCGCGCCAGGGCGTCCGCTCCTGTTCGTGCAGACCCATGCCTCCCGTGACGCCGACATCCGCGACGACTGGCGGCGGGAGCTCGAGCGCCAGGGGATTGAAGCGCCGGCCATCCATCGCGTCGATGGGCTCGAAGCTGCCCGCCGCGCGGCGGCGGGGCTCGAGCCGGAGCCGGGATTCGCCGGCCTCGTCAAGGCGATCGACGAGGAGCTCGTCGGCCGGGCGGCGCGGCGGGTACGGCGCACCGGCGCCCTCGATCTGGCCGGATGGTTCCTCCATCAGGCGCTCGGGCAACTCTCTCCGCTGCGGCTGCCGGTCGCCGACCTCTCCGCCGGCGCCACCGCCCAGGCCCAGCGTCTGGAAGGGCTGATGGAGAAGGCCGTGGCCGGGAAGCTGCGGGTCAGCCGTCCGGCTTGGCAGCGAGTCATGGAGGAAGAGCTCGTCGAGCGCTGGCATGGCGGCCCGTTCGCGATGTTCCTCCACGCGCTGGCCGGGCTCGGCAGGCTGTGGCCGCGTGTGCGGGGAAGCGGGTTCGTCGGCCGCGTGCTCTCCGGCCAGGGGGTGCCGCCGGTGGCGAGCGGCGACGGCGCATGGCAGTCGATCGGTGAGGTGGGGCTGACGGAGGCCGATGTCGAACAATCACGGAGCATCCTCGTCGGTCTCGCCGCGCGCGCGGCGATCGGGGAGCCGATGGTCGGCCGGGTCCGGCTCGACGATCGCGCCGTGCAGACGTCGGTCGGCACGCTCATGGAACGGACCGGCCACTGGCTCGTCGGGGGCGTCGATCGACTCGTGGCGGAGCGTCGCGACCGGGTCGATTCGGCGTGGTCGCGCGCGGTCTGCGAACTGCTCTTCGGCGCGCTGGTCGTGGCGGTGCTCGGCAGGGCGGCCTGGAGCTTCTTCTACGGCCACCTGTGGCTGGGGAATCCGCTCGGTGGCCTCGGGTTCCTCGAGGAGGCGCTCGTTTGGATCATCCTCTGGGGGCTGTGTCTGCGGTGGATCGTCTTCGCCCGCCTCCGCGCCGGGCTCGACCGCGACATTGCCGGGCTCGTCACCCGGCTCCCCGGGGCGCGGCTGGTGGAGCCGTTTCTCCACGACTTCTCCACCGCGGCGGTGGCAGCGGCGACCTTTCTCGAGACAGGGGACGACCTGGCCCGCCGCCACGCGGCGCTCGAAGCCAGGATCGAGGAGGGCCGCTCGACCCTCGGGCGACTGAAAGGGCACGCACCATGACCGGCGGTCGCCAGGGAGGGCGCTGCGGTTGGCGGTGGTGGTGGGCGGTCGCAGCCTGCTGGTTCGGACTCAGCACTGCGGCCGCCGAGCTCGACGACGTCCGCGCCCGCGGGGAGCTCGTGTGGGGGGCCGACCAGGAAGGGGGCGGCCCGCACGTCTATGTCGATCCCGAGAATCCGACCCGACTGGCCGGCTTCGAGGTCGATCTCACCGACATGCTCGCGGCGGAGCTCGGCGTGAAAGCGCGCTTCCAGCAGGGGCAGTGGGACCGTCTCCCGCTCCTCCTCGGCCGAGCCGCCGACTGCGTCATCAATGGCATCGAATCGACCCCCGAGCGGGCCCGCGACTGGCGTTGCTCGCGCCCCTATTTCGCCTACGCGCTCCAACTCGTCGCCCGTCGCGATTCCCCGCTCGACTCGCCCGAGGCCCTGGCGAAGGAGGGGCCGCGGGGGCCTTGGCGGGTCGGGGTGCTGACCGGATCGGCGGCGGAGATCGAGATGCGCCGCCGCAGCGATCTCGCCGTGGAGGTCGTCGGCTACGACGGCACCGTCGACTGCCTCGAGCAGCTCCGCGGCCGCGTGCTCGACGCCGTTGTCATGGACGACTGCATCGCCTCGTTCAATGCGGATCGCTTCGGCGAGCTGCGCGGTATCGGCCGGCCGTTCGCCGGCGGTACCTACACCATCCTCACCGCCCCCGACACCCCGCGGCTCTCGGCGGCGATCGACGAGGCCCTCGGGAGGCTGATTACCGACGGCCGGCTCAAGGCACTCTACGACCGCTGGGATCTCGCCGGCAGGCAGCAGATGCTCCTCCTCCGCGACGCGGCCGAAGTGCCGCCGGCGCGGCGCGGCAGCCTCGCCGATCTGATCCGCGGAGCGCTGCCTCTCCTCCTCCGCTCGGCTGGAATGACGATCCTCCTCTCGGTGGCGTCGTTCCCGCTGGCGATCCTCATCGGTCTGGCGGTGGCGGTCGGCCGGCTCCACGGCCCGGCCTGGCTGCGGCCGTTCCTGGCCGGGTACGTCGAGATCCTCCGGGGCACGCCGCTGATGCTCCAGCTGTACGCCCTGTTCTTTCTCCTCCCGAAGGTGGGGCTCGCGCTGCCGGCGGTCGTGGCCGCGATCTTCGGGCTGGCGATGAACTACTCGGCCTACGAATCGGAGATCTACCGGGCGGGGCTCAAGGCGGTGCCGGCAGGGCAGTTCGAGGCGGCCCTCGCCCTGGGGATGACGAAGTGGCAGAGCCTGCGGCATGTGCTCGTGCCGCAGGCGGTGCGGATCGTGATGCCGCCGGTGACGAGCGACTTCATCGCGCTCTTCAAAGACACGAGCGTCTGCTCGGCGATCACCGTCATCGAGCTGACGAAGCGCTATAGCGTACTCGCGCTCTCGACAGGGAGGATCGCCGAACTCGCGGTGGTGACGGCGCTACTGTATCTCGCGATGAGCTGGCCGATGTCCCTGCTTTCGCGCTGGTTCGAACGCCGGCTCGAGCGCCGTTCAGAGCGGTCCCAGGCATGAAGGCCCCCGCGGAGCGAGCGGTCATGATCGAAGTCGACTCCCTCGCCGCGGTCCGGGCCGGCAACCGGATCCTCGATGCGGTCACGCTGGCGGTGGCCGAGGGAACGGTGACGACGCTCGTGGGGCCCTCCGGCGGCGGCAAGAGCACACTCCTCCGCTGCCTCAACGGCCTCGAGACCTTCGCCGCTGGGCAGGTGATGATTGCCGGCCACAAGCTCATCGCCGGAGACCATCCCCCGCGGGCCCTCGAGCGCGTCCGCCGCGACGTGGGGATGGTGTTCCAGGGATTCAACCTCTTCCCCCATCTCTCCGCGATCGACAACGTCACCCTCGCCCCGCGGGTCGTGCGCGGGGTGCCGCCGTCCGAGGCCCGTAGCCGGGGGCTCGAGCTCCTCGATCGCGTCGGCCTCGCCCGGTTCGCCGACGCCCGTCCGGCAACGCTCTCCGGTGGCCAGCAGCAGCGCGTGGCGATTGCCCGGAGCCTGGCGATGGAGCCACGGGTGATGCTCTTCGACGAGCCGACCAGCGCCCTCGATCCGCAGATGTCGGCCGAGGTGCTCGACGTCATCGTGGAGCTGGCCCGCGGCGGCCAGACGATGGTCGTGGTGACGCACGACCACGGCTTCGCCCGGCGGGCGGCGACGCAGGTGGTGGAGCTCGTCGCGGGACGGGTCCACCGGGCCGGCCCTCCGGCGGAGATCCTCGGCGGGGCAGGGGGCTGAAGGCCGGGCCCGATACCAACAAAAAAACTCCGCCCGGGACTTTTGGTCCCGGGCGGAGCTCACTGGCCGAAGTCGGGCAACGGGTAGTCCGTTTCGACCTATCGCACTGTCTTCATCCGACTGACACGGATCCTTCTGTCCTGACTCATCCGGCTGGTCTTGTGATCAACCGATGAATCGAAGGACGGTTGGGAACTCGTTCAGCGAGCACTGCAGGCCGGATCGCTGCAGCCGTTGCCGCAGCCGTTACCAGCACCGCACCCAGGCTCGGCACCGCAGCCCGGCTCGACAGCGTCGCCGCAGCAGCTGCTGCTCGTGCAGCTCTTCTTGCAGCCCTTCTTGCTGTGGAGAGACTTGAACAACCCACCGAGGATCGAACCCTTCACGTGCTTCTTGCGGGGGGCAGCAGTGCACCCCGAGTCAGCACAGCCATTGCCAGCACCGCAGGCCGGTTCCGCACAGCCGTTGCCAGCCGCACATCCGGGCTCCGCACCACAGCCGTTGCCAGCTGCACAACCGGGCTCGGAACCATTCCCACCGAGGCAGCCGTTGCCGGCGTCGCAGGCGGGCTCCGCACCGCAGCAGCTCGCGCTGGTGCAGCTCGTGCTCTTCCGCTTGCAGCCGTCAAACAGCCCCTTCAGCCCACCGAACAGCGAGTGCTTCTTGCGGCACTTCGGGGCAGAGGTGCAACCACCGTCGGTGCACCCGTTGCCAGCGTCGCAAGCCGGTTCCGCACAGCCGTTACCGGCCGCACATCCGGGCTCCGCACCACAGCCACTGAGGCAGCCGTTGCCGGCAGCACAACCGGGCTCACCAGCATCGGCACAGCCGTTGCCAGCGCCACAGCTGGGCTCCGTGCACGACGTGCCACCCTTCTTGCAGCCGAGCATCCGGTCAAGGATCTCGAAACCGAAGGACTGGCTACAGACCGAAACGCCGAGGACCAGCGCACCGAGGAACAACATACGCTTCATCGAGCCACATCTCCTTTGTTATGGATCACGCGAGAGGTTTGAGGTCCCGATCGCGAGGCTAGGTCACCCCGAGGAGTGATCCACGAACCTTCCCGCGACAGGCCTGTCGAGTCATTCCGTGACTCGATTTATGGCAGGTTGCTGTCGCCCCCTGATTACCCGAAGGGCACAGTGATGCCCCGGGGGACACTTGGGGTATCGGACGGCTTGGGAAAGCGGCTTGAGTGTGCTGCAAGTTTCTTGGTTTCAAGGACTTGTGGTGACTGTTGGGCTGACTTTGCACGCCGTTTCGAAGGGGTAAACCTTGCGGCCGGAGGCCCTCCAACCGATACAGTGTGACGCGCATCCTCACCCTTTCGGTACAGCTTCACGCGCGCGCGCTCCCGGCTGGCAAGCGCTGCCGGTTGTAAGGCCGTCGCCGGGTCTCATTGACAGGGTCTGCCCCGCCCCTAGACTCACCCCCCAGACGCTGGTGCCTCTCCGCCGCACCTGGCGACGGGGGGCTCAACAGGGAACTCCGGTGCGATTCCGGGACGGCCCCGCCGCTGTGACCGGGCAGGACGACCGTTGTCATCGATGCCATTGCGTTTCTCTCCCCCCATGTGACGTGGGTAGGGCGGGCGTGAGAAGGCGACAACGTGGGCCCGGGAGTCAGAAGACCGACCAATCGTCCCAGGGTCGCGTGATGGCTGCGAGGGCGGCACATGCCATGCAGGCCAACGTCAGCGAGCCCGCTCATGCACGATCCCACCGACCAGCAGCGGCGCGAGGCGGCGCTGGCCTCCAATGCCCGCGCCTGGGACCGGCTGGCGACCGCGCAGGCGGGCTTGGCCCGCCCGGCCGCCGACGAGGCGTTTGACGATCCGCGCCGCTGGCTGGGGAGCGGGGGGCCGACGGGGAGGCCGTGGCTCCCAGTGCGGCTCGATGGCCTCGAGCTCCTCTGCCTCGCGGCCGGTGGCGGCAAGCATGGCCCCCTCTATGCCGCGGCCGGAGCGCGGGTGACCGTCGTTGATCTCTCCCCGGCGATGCTGGCCCTCGACCGGCAGGTGGCCGCCGAACGGCGGCTCGATCTGGAGATTGTCCAGACCTCGATGGACGACCTGCGGATGTTTGCCACGGCCCGCTTCGATCTCGTCATCCATCCGGTGAGCACCTGCTACGTCCCCGAAGTCGGAAGCGTGTTTCGCGAGGTGGCCCGGGTGACCCGGCCGGGGGGGCGGTATGTGAGCCAGCACAAACATCCGGCGAGCCTCCAGGCTGGCCTCGTCCCCGGCCCCGGCGGTCGGTGGGAGCTCGAGCACCGCGCTGACCGCCGCGAACCGCTCCCCCCGGCCCCGCCGTCGCGGCTCCGCGAGCCGGGGACTCAGGAGTTTTTCCACGGGCTCTCCGCGCTCCTCGGCGGGATCTGTGGGGCGGGGTTTGTCATCGAGGATCTCTGCGAACCCGATCACACCCGGCCGGGTGCCGAGCCGGGGTCGTTTGCCGACCGGGCCGCCTTCCTCCCTCCGTATCTGCGGATCCTCGCTCGGCGGGGCGATTGGGTCGCGCCCCCGGTGGCCAAACTGCTGGTAGGCTAGCGGGCTACTCCGCAGGAATCCGCCATGATCCATCTCACTGTCATGATCCTCGTCCGCGATCCGGCCGACGTTCCCCGCGTCCGCGACCTTCTCTCCCAACAGCGGCGCGGCAGTCTCACGGAGCCCGGGTGTCTGAAGTTCGATGTCTATCACTCGACCGTCGAGCCGCGCCGCTTTGTCCTCGTCGAGCACTGGGCGTCGGGGGAGGCCCTCGAGGCCCATCGCCTCGCCGAGGCCTACACGACGATCTACAAGCCGCACGTCCTGCCGCTGGTCGACCGCGAGGGGCATCCCTCGGAACTTCTGGGGTGAATCCGATGATCCTCCTCGTCGACAACTACGACTCCTTCACCTGGAACCTCGTCCAGCGGATCGGTGAGATCGCTGCTGGCGTGCCGATCGAGGTCCATCGCAACGACCAGATCGATTGCGAAGCAATAGCCACCCTCGCCCCGAGCCACCTCGTCATCTCCCCCGGACCCTGCACGCCCGACGAGGCGGGGATCTCCTGCGACGCCGTCCGCCGCTTCGCCGGCCGGATGCCGATCCTCGGCGTCTGTCTCGGCCATCAGGCGATCGGGCAGGTCTTCGGCGGCAAGATCGTCCGGGCCAAGCGGCTGATGCATGGCAAGGTCGACCGGATCGAGCATTCGGGGCAGGGGCTGTTTGCCGGCCTGGAGAGCCCGATCGAGGCGACGCGCTACCACAGCCTCATCATCGATCCGCCCACGCTCCCCCGGGAGTTCCATGTCGACGCCTGGTCGACCGCCCCCGACGGCTCGCGCGAGATCATGGCCGTCCGCCATGCCACGCTGCCGATCTACGGAGTCCAGTTCCACCCCGAGAGTTTTCTGACGCCCGCGGGCTATGATCTCCTCCGCGCCTTCCTTGCCGTCGGCCCAGGGGCGATCCCGGCGGCTCTCTCGTCGGCCGCGGCCAGCGCTTGAATCTCGAGCCCGCGATGCCACCGAAGGGGCGGGCTGCAGCCCGAAAAAGGCGATGATCGATCTCCCAGCGGCGCTGGCCCATGTCGTGGCGAATGCCCGCCTCCTTCCGCCGCGGCGCGTGCGGCTGGAGGAGGGGCGCGGGCGAAGGCTCGTCGAACGAATTGTCGCCGACGTTGATTCTCCACCGTGGGACCGGTCGATGATGGATGGCTTCGCCGTCCGTTCGGCTGATCTGCTTGGCGATGGAAAGTCGAGCGAGGCGCCTGTGAGCCTCGACGTCGTCGTCGATCTCGCCGCCGGCGATGCCTCGACGCTCGCGATCCGCTCCGGCACCTGCGCTCGGATCATGACCGGGGCGCCGATTCCGGCGGGAGCCGATGCGGTCGTGCCGATCGAGTTAGCCGTCGAGGGAACGGCCGGCGTGCATGCCGGAGGGGTCGTTCGGCTGGTCGATCCGAAGTTTCGCGCCGGGCAGCATGTCGGGCTGCAGGGCTGTGCCTTCCGGGCAGGCGCCGAGGTGCTCCCGGCCAGCGCGCTTCTCACGCCGGCAGCGGTCGGCCTGGCGGCCGAGGCGGGGGCGACGCATGTTTTGGTCGTACCGCGGCCGCGCGTGGCGATCCTCTCGACGGGGAGCGAGTTGGTTGCCGCCGATGCGGTGCCCCGCTTTGGTCAGACGCGCAATTCCAACGGCCCGATGATTGCTGCGGCCGTCGCCGCGATCGGTGGCGAGCCGGTGGCCCTCGGGACGGTCGTCGATCGGCCGGAGCCGCTCCGGGCGGCGGTCTCGCAGGGGCTCGCGGCCGACATCCTCCTCCTCTCCGGTGGCGTCTCGGCGGGTGATCTCGATCTGGTTCCCGACACGTTCCGGGCTTGTGGCGTCGAGAAGGTCTTCCACAAGGTCCGTCTCAAGCCGGGGAAGCCGGTGTGGTTTGGCGTCTTCACGCGCCCCGGCGGGGGAGGGCGGTGCCTCGTCTTCGGGCTCCCCGGCAATCCGGCCTCGAGTCTTGTCTGCTTCGATCTCTTCGTCCGGCCTGCCCTCGCCTCCCTCCTCGGCTGGCCGCAAGAACGCTTCTCTTTGCCCCGGCGGCGGGCCCGGCTGGCGGTGGCGGCGAAGGGAGCCGAGGATCGGCCGGTCTATGCGCCGTGCCGGCTCGAATCGGGCGCCGACGGCAGCCTTGTCGCCCATCCGCTCCCCTGGACGGGCTCATCTGACCTGGTCGGGCTGGCGGTCGCCGATGCGTATCTCGCGCTTCCCGCCGGGGTTTGTCGTGCCGAGGCTGGGGATGAGGTCGAAGTGATGATGCTTCGCGACGATTTTTAAGGGCGTGAGGCCGGGAACGGCGCGGGAGGAAGGAGGGCGATGAAAAAGAAGCGTGGTGCGCATCGCCCTCGTCTGCCGGAGCAACCGTTTCTCACCGGCACATGGTCGTTTCCTTTCTCCCCCGGCGTGCGCGGTCGCACGCTCCTGCTGGCGGTGCTGGCGCTGGTGGTCGGTGTGCTGGTGCGCGAGAGCCTCCGGCTGATGGCAAGCGGGGACGGCCGGCTCTCGTTTCTCGGCGCGATGTTTACCGTGCTGACGGTGTTTGCGCTGGTGACCTGGTTCGCAGTGGCCGGGGCCTGTGCGCTCGCTGTCGTGGGAGACACCGCCAACGGCTGCGATCGGATCGTGCGTTGGCCGACCGCAGTCTTTCTTGACTGGATCGGTGAGACGTTCGTCGTCGCCACTGCCGTTGGCATCAGCGTCGCGCCGCTCGTGGGCCTGGCCTGGATGTCGCGGCAGTCCGGTTCCACGAGCGACGGTGGGGTGCCGGTGGGGTTTTTCTTCCTCTTCCCCGTTGTGTTCCTCTCGCTGCTCGAGAACGGCGCGCTGTTCGACGTTGTCTCGCTCCCGCTCCTCCGCACGTTTTGGGTGGCGCCGGGCGGCTGGGGGAGGTTTTATCTCTCCACCGCCATTCTCCTCCTCGCCGCCGCCTCGATCGTCGTGCTCGCCATCCCGGCCGGCGGGAGCGGTCAGCTCTGGGGGATTGCGGCGATCGCGGTCGTGAGTGTGATGTCGAGCCTGGTGTGGCTGATCTACTTCCGCCTCCTCGGCCGGCTGGCCTGGTTCTGTGCCGACCGCACCGCAGCGGTAGAGGCCGAAGCGGAGCTCAAGGCGGAACGTGACGCGGAACGTGACGCGGAGCCCGACGACGAGGACTGACGGACCCTCGCGTTTTCAAGCGGAGATCACGCAGACCGCTGCAAGAGGTTTCCAAACTCGCTTCGAGACAACGGCTGTGGCAATGGTTTGCCAGCCTCCTCGAACGTTTCGATGGCTTCCTCCACGAGCTCGCAGAGCTCGGCGAAGACCTGCTTGGCATCCTCACCATGGCAACCGCCGAGGAACAACTCCGGGCAGCTGCCGATGAAGCAGTTGTCTTCGTCCGACCACTCGACCACCTTCACGTATCGGTCGCCTTTCGCCATTGGTTCACCTCGTCGATGGCCTTCCGAACCGCTTTTTCGTGATATCGCCGAGCATCGTCGCCTCAGTTCACGGAGTGTGGGGGCCACGGGTGGCGACGGCGGCGGCGGCGGCGAGGGCACGGGCGGGGTTGATGGTGATGAGCCGGTCGATCGCCGCGTCGGATTGCCCGACGGCGGCGAGGACGCGGCGGAGATCGGAGAGCGTCGCCGTTGATCCGACGAGGTGTGTCCGGTCGGCCGACCAAGCCGCGCCATCCTCGCCGACGACGACCGTCTGGCCGCCGAGTTGGAACGATCCCATTCCCATCCCCGCCGCGGCCGTGGCGTCGGAGACGACGATTGCCCGGTCGGGCCCCAGCCAGCGGAGCATCGCGCCCAAGAGGAAGGGCGGCAGATGGACGCCGTCGGCGATGAGGGTCACAAACGGGAGCTCCTCGCAGGCGAGCACCCGATGGAGGATGTTGTCATGACGGGGAAGGAGATGGGGGCAGCCGTTGCCGAGATGCGTGAAGCAGGAGAGCCCCGCCGCACAAGCCTCGCGGAGGAGCTCGAGCGAAGGATCGCAGTGGCCGGCGGCCACGAGCACGCCTCGGCTGGCGAGCAACGAGATCGTCCGAAAGCCGGGGTCGCGCTCCGGGGCGAGTGTTACCATCCGCACATGCCCCCGCCCCGCCTCGAGGAGCCGCTCCATCGCCGCGGGGCTCGCCTCGCAGGCATGCTCGGGCGGATGGGCACCGACAAAGCCGCGCTCGGCACAGATAAACGGCCCCTCGACATGGATCCCGGCGACGGTGTCGCGGATCGCCGCGTCACGCTCGATCGCTTCAGCAATCGCTCCGATGCGGCGCTCGAGAGAGGGAAGTGATTCGGTGATCACCGTCGCCAGGAACCGGCCGCCGCCATCGGCCCGGTAGGCCCGGCAGATCCCGGCGAGCCGCTTTTGTGTGAGATCCGCGGCGCCGAAGTCGAGGCCGCGATAGCCGTTGAGCTGGAGATCGAGCGGTGCAGGCATGGTCAAGGCTCGTCAGGGAGCGATGCCCGCGCGGGGCAGTGTCAGCCCGGCGGCGGGAGGAGGGCTGCAGCCGGGCGGTCGAGATGGAGCGACAGCGCCGCATGCGTCCGGAGGATCGACGCCGGACAATCGCGGGAGAGCGGCCCAGCGATCGCATCGCGGACGGCGGCTGCCTTGCGGCTATCGGGCACCGAACAGACGATTCGCTCGGTGGCGAGGATCCGCCGCACCCCCATCGAGATCGCCTCGGTCGGCACCTCGGCCAGCCCCGCGAACCATCCCTCCCCCACCTGCTGGAGGCGGCAGGCCTCGTCGAGGCGGACAACGATGTAGGGGGCGAGGGTGTCGAAGTCGGCCGGCGGGTCGTTGAAGGCGAGATGGCCGTTCTCGCCGATGCCGATCGTGGCGACGTCGAAGGCCCCGGCCGGCACGAGCGCCGCGAGTCTCTGACATTCGGCGGCGGCGTCGTGCGAGGCATCGATGCCGTGGAACGCCGCCGGCTTCCGCGGCAGGCGCTCGAGGAGCCGCTCGCGGAGATAGCGCCGGAAGCTTGCCGGATGGGTGTCGCTCAGGCCGGCGTATTCGTCGAGATGGAAGATCGTGATCTTCTCCCACGGCACGTCTTCGGCGGTCAGTGTGGCGAGCGTCTCAAACTGCGAGGCCCCGGTGGCAACGACATACGTGGCGCTGCCGCGGGCAGCGACGGCGGACCGGAGGGCCGCAGCGGCTTCACGACCTGCCGTGTGGCCGAGGGCAGCAGGATCGTCGTGGATGTGGATGTCCATCGGTGGCTCGCTTGAGGGCCCGGAACGAAGGCGAGCTTGAGTATACCGCCCCGTTGCGGGCTGGTCGGCTACGATGACGGCTCCCCCGGCCCGGGGCGGCGCGGCAGCGCTGCGGTCGGGGGACGCACTCGGGGGAAATGGTATGCAAGCGGCGAACGCAGCGGCGGGCAGCATGATGGCAGCGGTGCTCGTGGGCCTTGCTGCGGCGTGGGCTTCGGCCGCGGAGCCCGCGATCCAAAAAAAGGCGAACGAAGAGAAGCCGATCCGCGTCGGCATCATCGGCCTCGACACCTCCCACTCCACGGCCTTCACCAAGCTCCTCAACGACACCGCCGACGGCCAGCATGTGCCCGGCTGTCGCGTCGTCGCCGCATCGCCGCAGGGAAGCCCCGATATCGAGTCGAGCGTCAGCCGCGTCCCTGAATACACCGCCGAGGTGGAGAAACATGGCGTCGAGATCGTCGACGGCATCCCGGCCCTCCTCGGCCAGGTCGACGCCGTGCTGCTGGAGACCAACGACGGCCGCCCCCATCTCGAGCAGGTGATCCCGGTGATCAAGGCCGGCAAGCGGGTGTTTGTCGACAAGCCGATCGCCGGATCGCTTGCTGATGCCGTCGCCATCCACCGCCTCGCGGCAAAGCGCGGCGTGCCGCTGTTCAGTGCGTCGTCGCTGCGCTTCGCGGCCGGCACGCTCGCCGTCCGCGCTGGTTCAATCGGCGCGGTCACCGGCGCCGACACCTACTCCCCCTGCGCCCTCGAAGCGACCCATCCCGATCTCTTCTGGTACGGCATCCATGGCGTGGAGTCGCTGTTCACGGCGATGGGGCCGGGCTGCACGAGCGTGACGCGGACGCACTCGTCTGACTTCGATCTTGTGACGGGCCTGTGGAGCGATGGCCGGATCGGCACCTTCCGTGGCATCCGCCGTGGCGCGGCGAACTTCGGCGGCACGGCCTTCGGGGAGAAGGGGACCGCGCCGGTCGGCGGCTTTGACGGCTACCGGCCGCTCTTGGTGGAGATCGTGAAGTTTTTCCAGACCGGCGAGGCGCCGGTGTCGGCGGAGGAGACGCTCCAGATCTACGCCTTCATGGAGGCGGCCGACGAGAGCCAGCGCCAGGGAGGCAAGCCGGTGACGCTCGCCGAGGTGATGGAGAAGGCGGAGGCCGAGGCGACGAAGCGCCTGGCGGCTCTCGGGGCGGAGTGAGGGGGCTGGTTGGCGCTCGGCTCAAACGTTGCGCTTCGGGGTCGCCCGTGCCCCGGCGCAGAACTGCCGGATGGTGTTCTTTCTTGCCACCGGAGAGGATGAGGCCGGGGTCGGCGAACGCTCGAGGAGTCCCCGATCGCGCCTACCGCTCCGAACGGCCCGCGCGACTGGTCTAAAGCGATGCGGGGCGACGAGACTTTTGCCGCCCCGGCCGACGGCAGCGCCCACAGGCACGCGACCAAGGGTCGACCATCCGACGAGTCAAGCGTTGCTTCGGGGTCGCCCGTGCCCCGTCGCCGGGCGTTCGCCTCGGCCATCCATGGCCTCGGCTCTCTCCGTGCCGCCTGCGCTTTCGCCCTCCTATCCTGCGCTTGCCGGCAAGACCGGCTCTCGGGGCACGGGCGACCCCTTGCTGGCGGCGCTGGAGGGGAGTGCATCGCTGGCCAAGCGTCAGCCGGGCAGACTGCGATGAAAGTGGACGTGCTTCCACGCGCCGTCGATCCGCTGCCAGACGCGCGTCTCTTCGCACAGGCTGGTGATCGGGCGGCCGGCGTCGTCGAGCTTTTGGGTCATCCGCATGTAGGCGACCACCGCGGCGTCCTCGCCGATGAGCCGGACGTTCGGCGCGGCGAGCGTAATCGTCGGTACGACGGCCGGCTTCGCAGCGCCGGCACCGAGCTTGAAATAAAACTCGTGGAAGGGAAGCCCCTCGACGAGCTGGCCGCGGGCCTCCGGCTCGAAGCAGGTGATGTCGTAGGCCACGAGCGACGTGTAGGTTTTCCAGTCGCCGGCGACGATGCTCTCGAGGAGCTTGCGGGTGAGGGCGAGGAGGTGGTCGGCGGTGGCGACGGCCATGGGGGCTCCGGCGTGTGGTTGAAGAATGAAACGATCGAACGGGGATTAGGAAAAGAGACGGCGGCGGAGCGTCACTCGGCAACGAGGCCGAGGGTGGCGAGTTTGTTCCAGCATTCGTCGCGTTCCCGGCAGCGCTCGAGGCCCTGCCAGGTCGGGTCTTGGACGGTGAGAAACGTCTCCCGGTCGGCCGGGACGGTGCCGGTGGCGGCGAGCCGGCGGATGACCTCGCGGTCGAGCCGCGTCAGCCGGGTCGCCTCGAGGCGGTAATCAACGAACGCCTCCCAAACGAGGGGAAAGAGTGGCCGGACGATCTGCTCGCCGATCGTCGTGGCGTACTGGCGGATCTCGAGTTGGGCGTGGGCGTCCATCCGCAGGGCGAGGAAGTGGAGAAGATTGTGGAGATCGATCTTCCAGTAGGCCTCGGTGTAGGTCGAGAGGGGAAGATCCTTGCGGGCCTGCTCACGGGCGATGCCCGCCTCGAGCCGTTCCTCGTAGACGCGCCGGGAGAGGCTCTGGAGCTCGGTCTCCGATTGCGTGAAGCGATGGCCGGCGGAGGGCGGGAGGCATCCTTCCGAGCCCTGGCGATTCTCGCTCGCCTGGGAGCGCCACTCGCCGTTGTGGGTCGCCTGCATCGAATCGATGGCGAGGGAATAGCGCGTGGAGTATTCGTTGATGTTCGCCGTGCGGTGGCGCACCCACTGCCGCCAGCAGTCCATCGGAACGCGGACGACGAACTTCAGCTCCGCCATTTCCAGCGGCGTCGTGTGGGCATGCCGGAGGAGATAGCGGATCAGTTGGCGGTCGTCGCTCACCTTCCGCGTGCCGTCGCCGTAGCTGACGCGCGCCGCCTGCACGACCGCAGCGTCATCCCCCATCAGGTCAACGAGGGCGACGTGGCCATCGTCGAGCACCGGGAACTTCTTCCAGCGGAGCGATTCGACGAGTTGGTGGCGGTCGACGGAGGCAGGCGAGGGCATGGCGGCGATCCGGGGGGAGGGCCCCACAGGATGGACCGCCGCCGACGTGCTGGCAAGGGTCGGCCGCAATGCCCGCAGGAGGGGCCCTGGACGTCCCGGCAGGTCGCGCCCACGGAGGGAGCCGGCGTCAGTCCTTGGCGAGGAGCTCTTGGAGCAGGTTGGCGAGTTGGCGGGCGTCGTCCGATTTGCGGAGCGTCTCGATCCGCGGGGCCTTGACGCCGAGCTTTGTCAGCGACCCTGTGATGCTCGTCCAGAGCTTTTCCCGCTTCTTCCCTTCGGCGAGGTAGAGGTCGGTGACCTGCTCACCGAGCCTCTGCAGGAGGGCGGTGTCGAGGTTGTCGTAGTAGTTCTTGACGATCTTCTGTTGGTACTTCGACAGTTCGGCCATGGTGTGGTGGACCCCCAGGGAGGGCGGTGAGGCGAAAATGGGTGGAAGGAGTTCGGAACAGGGACTACAGTATTCGACATCGGACTACGCCTGACTATCGGCGACGATCCGCCTCGACCGGGAATCCTCCATGCCGAAGATCACTTTTGCCAACGAGAAAAAGGAAATTCAGGTTCCGGAAGGGGCCAACCTCCGCCAGGAGGCCCTCCAGGCCGGAGTCGCCCTCTATCCGGGGGTCCACAGGGTACTCAATTGCCACGGCTTTGGGAGCTGTGGAACCTGCCGGGTGCTGATCACCAAGGGGATGGAGAATTGCTCCGCCAAGGGGTTCGTCGAAGGGGCCCGGCTCGGCGTGTCGCTCGCCTACATCGGCAACGAGGAGACGATGCGGCTGGCCTGCCAGACCCGCGTCAACGGTGACATCACCGTCACCACCTGCCCGCCGACGAATCTATTCGGCGACAACTTCTTCAGTTGATGGCTTTCGCGGCCCTGATCGATGGCCGGAAGGGGACGCGGTGAAGGAAATCATCGCCGTCGTCAAGCCGTTCCTCGCCGAGCGCGTCCTCGAGGCGCTCAAACTTGCCCCGCTTGAGGCCTGCACGGTTCGCGAGGTGAAGGGCTACGGCCGGCAAAAGAACTATCTCGATCGTTACGGCGATAGCGAGTATTCGCTCGCCTTCCTCCCCAAAGTCGAGATCCAGATGTGGGTCGACGACGCCCGTGTCGATGAGGTCATCGAGCGCGTGCTCGAGGTGGCCCGCACCGGCCGGATGGGGGATGGCAAGGTGTTCGTGATGCCCGTCATCGACTGCCTCCCGGGCTAAACGGGGGGGCGTCCCCCGGGAACGTGCCCCGAGGGGCTTGTGGCGCTGCGGCGACGGTGGCTCCTCTGTCGGTGGCTCCTCTGTCGGCCAGGGGCGACTCTCCCCAGGGACGGCCGATTTCGCCCATCTTCCCCCTTCCAAAGCTGGTGTAGAGGCTAATCGGGCCACCGACTACACTCCGCTGGAGTCATCCCATCTTTCCCAGGCGTCAAATCCCATGCAGCGCAATCCCGTTTCCGCCCCCTCCCGTGGCCGTCGACTTGTTGCCCGGATGGGGGGGTGGCTCGTCGCCGGAGCGGCCGTGACGGCCGTCGCGGATGACGCGGCGAGCCGCCGTTTCGAAGAGATCGCCGGGGATGCAGCCAGGGCCGTAGGGAGCTTCCGGCCCGTCGGAGCGGCCTCGCTCGATGCCGCAGCGAGCAACCTCCGCTCTGCGCTGGTGCCGCTCGATGCCCTGTTGGGGCGGAGCAAGAGCGGTGCCGACTGGCGCACGTACCTCGATTGGCCGGCGCTCGAGGGCCAGGCCTCGTCGGGGCAGGCGGCCGACCCGAAAGTCCTCCGCGACCTCGAGAAGAAACTCGGGAGCCCCGAGATGGGGCTCGACATGCCCCAGTTCGTCCGCGTCCGCAAGGCGGTGACGAAGTATGCAGAGCTGGCTGACGCTGCCCGCGGTGACGGAGCCAAGCAATTCAGCGACCGGCTCGACAAGCTCTCCTCGGCCCTCCTGACGGCGAGTGCCTCGGGCCAGGCCGAGGCGTTAGCGCCGGTGGCACCGATCCTCGAACGGCTTGTCGAGTCGGGTCAGGCGCCGGGCGTCGTGGCCGCCATTCGCGGGGCCAACTCCCGCCCCAACATCCACCTTGAGGTCGCCGAGGATCTCCTCGCCCCGGCCGTCAACCGCCCGGTCGATCAGGTGCAGCCGGTCGACGACGTCGTCCTCGGGACGCGAATCCGCGGCACGGGTCACACCACCGGCAATGTCCGCCTCGACTTCGTGCCGTCTGGGGAGAAGGCGGTGTTCGACATCATCCTCGGGGCCACGAACATCTCCCACACCCGGGGAACGCAGGGGCCGGTTACGGTCAACAGCCGCGGCGTCACCGCAATCGACGCTCGGCGGCGGATCTTCCTCGACGAGCACAACGTCTCTTCGTCGCCGGTCGAGGCCTCGGCCGACACCAACTCGACCGTTACCGGCTTGGGGATCAACGCCCGGATCGGCAAGCGGCTCATCCGCCGGATCGCCACCAAGAAGATCGCCGAGAGCAAGGCGCAGGCCGAGTCGATCGCCGAGGGCAAGGCCCGCGACCGGATCCGCCACCAATTCGGCGAACAGACCGAGCCGGCGGTCGCCCAGATGCGCGATCAGTTCCAGCAGAAGGTGCGCGGGCCGCTCCAGGCCCGGGGCCTCTATCCCGAATCGTTCCACATGCACACCACCGACCGCCACCTGCGGATCGTGGCCCGGAAGTCACTCGCCGGCCAGTTGGCCGCGTTCTCGAGCCCGCCGGCCGCGAACGCCGACAACATCATCACCGCGCAGATCCACGAGTCGGCGGTCAACAACATTCTCGAGGACAAGCTCGGCGGAAAGGTCGTCACGCAGGACGACGTCGCCCGGATCGCCAAGGATCAGAATCTGAAGATGCCGGATTCGCTCGGCAGCGATCCCGACGCCGAGCAGAAGACCTGGTCGATCACGTTTGCCAAGTACCGCCCGGTGACGGTGGCCGCCAGCGAGAGCCGTGTGAAGGTGACCGTCCGCGGTGACAAGTTCGTCTCCGGCGACCGCAGTTTCCCCGGCATGGACATCGCCGCGGTCTACGCTGTGGGGCAGGGGCCGAAAGGGCCTGTCCTCGTCCGCGAAGGAAACGTGCAGATCAACCCGGCCGGATTCAAGTCGGGCGATCGGAAGCTGACGATGGCCGAGACCTCGCTCCGCCGCATCCTCCAGAAGCGGTTCGACAAGGTCTTCAAGGATGCGATCGAGATCGAGCCGCTGCCGCTC
This sequence comes from Planctomycetia bacterium, assembly GCA_037147115.1. Lineage (GTDB taxonomy): Bacteria > Planctomycetota > Planctomycetia > Pirellulales > UBA1268 > QWOP01. The sequence continues at coordinate 23,062 of JBAWVV010000016.1, forward strand.
CAGGGGGAGCTTGCAAGTGTCGGCCCGCTGCCCATGAACCAACTTCAATCCCGCAAGGATGGCTGGCTCGTAGCGGGCTGGCGGAAGGGCCCGGCCGGCGGCGGCGTCCCGACGGAGGTGGTGTTGAGCGAGCGGTTTGTCGACAGCGCCGCCGACACTGGCAAGGCGATGTTCCGCCGCGTCGCGGCCAAGGTCGCCGAGCGGATCGACACCGCAGCGGAGTAAGCGTGTTCGGTGAAAAACTCGAACACCTGCCGCAAGTGTCAATCACGTGACATCATCGTC
>JBAWVV010000017.1:0-23034 GCA_037147115.1 Planctomycetia bacterium
GCCTCCGCGAACGGCGGATCGTTGATGGCGCAGTCGAGTTCGACAAGCGGGATCCCTGGGCTCAACCACTTGCGAATCGCCGAAAACAGCGCGTCGTCGGCGGCCGGATCATGGAACGGCTGGCCCGGCACCGAGATCATGCTGATCCCGCCGAGCGGCAGGAGCACCGTTACCGGGCCGACCGACGCGTTGACCTTTTGCGCGAGGATCCGCCCCAGATCGCGGCACTCCTCCGGCGTCGTCCGCATCAGCGTGACCTGAGCGTTGTGGCGGTGGAAGTGGCGGCCGGCGAAGGCTGTGGGAATCGTCTCCGGGGCGCCGAAGTTCACCATGTCGAGGCAGCCGGGAGCGATCACGGCCGGGATCCCGCGCCGGGCGGCGGCATCGAGCCGGGTCGGGCCGGCGCCGAGGATTCCGCCGACGAGCTCATCGGCCCACTCGGTCGTCGTGACGTCGAGCACCCCCGCCACGGGGCCGCTTGCGATCAGCGCCTCCATCGTTCGCCCGCCGGTGCCGGTGGCGTGGAACACCACGACGTCGCGGCCGGCCGCTTCGAGGAGCCCCCGGGCCCGCTCGACGCACGGGGTCGTGTTGCCAAACATTGAAGCCACGATGAGGGGTTTTGTCTCCTTCCCCTCCCCCGCTGCGGCGAGCCGGGTGTTGGTGTCGGCGAGCGCGCAGACGGTGGCCGCCGCCCGCGAGAACTGGGCGCGCGTGAAGGCATTGAGCCCCGCGACATCCGACACTGCCGGGATCATCACGATGTCGCTGATGTCGAGATACGGGGCGACGTTCCCGCTGGCGAGGGTCGACACCATCACCTTCGGGACTCCGAGCGGCAAAGCACGCATCGCTGCCGTGCCGATCGCCGTGCCCCCCGATCCTCCCATCGAAACGATCGCCACGAGCTTTCCTTGCGCATGGAGCCGGCAGACGACCGTTGCCGCTGCCGCTGCCATCGCCGTCACCATCTCTCCCCGGTTCCCCCGCGCTCGCAGGGCTGCCAGATCGATGCCCCCTTCGGCGGCCACTTGCTCGCGCGGGATGTCGGCAATGATCTGCGGCACGCCAAAGCCGCCGCCGTCGACAAGGAGGGGGGCGTGGCCCAGCTCACGGATCCTCTCGGCGAGGTAGCGGTGCTCGATCCCCTTGGTGTCGAACGTACCGAGGACGACGATCGTTCCCATCGGAAAGAATCCTGCCGGGGGATTGCCAGAGCGGCGTTGAGGGGGGAAACGTTTCGTCAGGCTTTCGTCGGCAGGCGGAGCTCGCCGAAGCGGCGGACCTCGGCGGTGAGGGCTGTCTCCACTGGAAGCCGCTCCATCGAGCTCGCGCCATAGAAGCCGTCGATGCCGCGGCACTTCGCGAGGATGAAGCCGGCGTCGTCGGGGGTGGCGATTGGGCCGCCGTGACAGAGGACGAGAACGTCGTCGCGCGTCTCACGCGCCGCGTCGACGATCTGCTGGACCTCGTCGACACAACCCGCGAGGGTCTTCGCCGTTGCGGCGCCGATCGTGCCGCCGGTCGTCAGCCCCATGTGGGCGACGATGATGTCGGCGCCGGCCGCCGCCATCAGCCGGGCTTCCTCGGGGTTGAAGACGTAGGGCGTTGTGAGGAGGTCAAGGGAGTGGGCGGCGGCGATGAGATCGACCTCGTGGTGGTAGCCCATCCCCGTCTCCTCGAGATTCGCCCGGAACAAGCCGTCGATGAGGCCGACGGTGGGGAAGTTTTGAATCCCAGAGAAGCCCATGTCTTTGAGCTCGCGGAGGAACGGGTCGCGGAGGAGGAACGGATCGGTGCCGTTGACCCCGGCGATCACTGGTGTGTGTTTCACGGCCGTGAGCACTTCGCGGGCCATGTCGCGGACGATCTCGTTGGCGTTGCCGTAGGCAAGGAGCCCGGCGAGTGAGCCGCGCCCGGCCATCCGGTAGCGGCCGGAGTTGTAGATCACGATCAGATCGACGCCGCCGGCCTCTTCGCACTTCGCCGACAGGCCCGTGCCGGCGCCGGCACCGATCACGGGGAGGCCGCGGCGGACCTTGTCACGGAGCCGGGCGAGGATCGCAGAGCGGGACTGGTCGATCGGCGGCATGCGAAGGGTCCTGGCGGGGGGATGGGGCACGCGGCAACCCGATTCCGGAGGTTCCGGAGCGGGCGGCAACACGCGACGGGCCGAAGTATACTCGGCTCGATTTTTCCCCCGGGCCCTCTCCTCCTGCCCTCTCCATCTGGGGTGTCGATGATGTCCATGCCGTCGCTGTCGGGCCGTCTTCTGGCCGGTCTTCTCGTCTTGGCCGCGCTTGTGGCTCCTGGCCGGGTGGTTGCCGAGGAGGAATACAGATGCCGCTGCCATGGGGGGCTCATCCATCGGCACGAGTCGGGCGAGGATGCGTTCGGGGCGGCGATCGACGACCCGGGCAACGGCCGGCGCTATGCCCCTGACCGGGCGGTCGACATGCTCCACATCCGCATCGATGTCACCCCCGACTTCGCCCGCCACACCGTCCGCGGCACGACGAGCCTGACGTTCAAGCCGATCGCCAAGCCGCTCGAGCAACTTCGGCTCGACGCGGTCGATCTGACCGTGCATGGGGTGAAGGCCGACGTGCCGATCGCCGATCACACCGTGACGCGCGGCGCGGTGATCATCCGCTTCGCCGAGCCGATCCCGGTCGACCGCGAGATCACGCTCCACATCGAGCACGAAGCCGAACCGCGCCGCGGCCTCTACTTCCGCACCCCCGACATGGGCTATCCGGCCGGCGACACGCATGTCTGGACGCAGGGAGAATCGCACGAGGCCCGGCACTGGTTCCCCTGCCACGACTACCCGAACGAGCGCTCCACCACCGAGGTCATCTGCCACGTGCCGCCGGAGATGACGGTTCTCTCCAATGGCCGCAAGGTGGCCGAGGAGGTCGACGCGGCGACAGGGTTGAAGCGGGTGCAGTGGATCCAAGAGAAGCCGCATGTGAGCTATCTCGTCTGCCTTGTCGCCGGCAACCTCGCCAAGCTCGAAGGGCGTCATCGTGACGTGCCGCTCGGCTTCTACACGCAACCGTCGACAGCGGCCGAGGCGGTCAACTCCTTCGAGGACACCGCGTCGATCATGGCCTTCTTCGAGGACGACATCGGCGTTGCCTATCCCTGGGGCAAGTACGACCAGGTGACGATCCAGGATTTTGTCGCCGGCGGGATGGAGAACACGAGCCTCACGACCCTCACCGACCAGACCCTCCACACGAAGGCGACCGAGACGATCCGCTCGTCGCGGGACCTCGACGCCCACGAGCTGGCCCACCAGTGGTTCGGGGATCTCGTGACGTGCAAGGACTGGAGCCACCTGTGGCTCAACGAGGGCTTTGCGACCTACTACGCTCATCTTTACGAAGGCCACAAGTTCGGTCGCGATGAGCTCCTCTACGGGCTGTGGAACGACGCCGAGGGGCGAATCCTCACCCAGGGGGACGACACCCGCCCGGTCGTCTGGAAGGGCTACAACGACGCCATGGATCAGTTCGATTACCGGGCCTACCCGAAGGGGAGCTGGGTCCTCCACATGCTCCGCAGCCATTTCGGCGATGACCTCTACCGCAGCGCGATCAAGACCTATCTCGAGCGCCACAGCCTGGCGACGGTGACCACCGACGACCTCCGGCAGGTCTTTGAGGAGCTCAGTGGCAAACCGCTCGATCGGTTCTTCGACCAGTGGCTGTACCATGCCCGCCATCCCGATCTCCGCCTTGGCTACCAATGGAACCCTGAGGAGAAGCTCGCCCATGTCACTGTTCGGCAGACCCAGCCGATCAGCGACAAGGTGCTGACCTTCGCCTTCGATACGGCGGTCCGCTTCACCTTCGATGACGGCACGAGCGTCGAGCGGCCGATGCGCGTCACCGGCCCGGCGCACGACTTCCACTTTCCCCTTGACCGGCAGCCGAAGCTCGTCCGCTTCGATCCCCATTACACGCTGCTGGCGAAGGTCGACTTCCCGGTGCCCGAAAGCATGCATCTGGCCCAGCTTGACGTTGCCGACGATTCCATCGGCCGGATCATCGCCGTGAAGGGGCTCGAGCAGACACGCTCTCGGGCCGCCGTGGAGCGGCTCGGCAAAGCGCTCCGCGAGGATGGCTTCCGCGGGGTCCGCGAGCAGGCCGCCCACGCCCTCCAGGCGATTGGATCAGACGAAGCCCTCGCCGAATTGCGGAAGTCGCTCGAGCAGCCCGACGCCCGCGTCCGCCGCCGTGTCGTTGAGGGAATCGCCGCCTACTACCGCCCCGGTGTCATGGAACAACTCATGAAGATCGTCGGCACGGAGAAAAATCCGGCGATCCAGGCGGTCGCGCTCCACGGCCTGGCAAAGTATCAGGATCCGGCCGCCCGCGACACGATCCTCGACGCCCTCCGCTCCGACTCCTACCGCCAGGAGGTGGCCGAGGCAGCGATGGACGCGCTCGGGCAACACCAAGACGTGACGCTCCTCCAGCCCCTCATCCGCCTCGTGGAAGCCAAGCCCGACGCTTTTCCGCCGCGGGTCCTGGGGACGAGCTTGCGGACGGCCGGGAAGCTCGGCAGACTCCGCGACGACAAGGCTGCCGTCCGTGATTTTCTCACCCCCCATCTCCTCGACGCCCGGCCATCGGTGCGGCACGCGGCGATCGGCGCGCTCGGCGAACTGGGAGATCCCCAATCCGAAGCGCTCCTCCAAGGGCTGGCCAAGCACGGCTCCTCCGACCGGACCGGAAAGGCTGCTGAGGGAGCGCTTGCGGCTCTGCGGGCGAAGCAACCGCTCGTCCCGGGCGAAGTGACGGAGCTCCGCAGTCAGGTGCGGAAGCTCGAGGAATCGCAGCACAAGCTTTTGGAGAAGGTCGACGATCTGGAGCGACGGATGAAAGCGAAGGCGGAGCCCGCAGTGGCGCAGCCGGCCCCGGCGGGCTAACAGGTTCAGATATCTTTTCAGGAGGAATGCGATGAGGTCAGAGGAGCGATCGATCGTGCGTCCGAGGATGATGTCGCCGGTTCTCGCCCTGCTCTTGGTCGGGGTTGTCTTCGCGGCGCAAGCGACGGCAGCCGAGCCGCTCCCGTCTTGGAATGACGGCCCGGCGCGGAAGGCGATTCTGGAGTTTGTCGAGCGGACAACGACGCCCGGCTCGCCCGACTTCCTCGAACCGGCGGCGCGGATCGCCGTCTTCGACAACGACGGCACGCTCTGGCCCGAGACTCCGCTCCCGTTTCAGGCCCAGTTCATCCTCGACGAACTCGAGCGTCTTAAAGGCGATCATCCGGAGTGGAAGGAGAACCCGGCGATTACGGCGGCCCTGGCCGGCGACGTGGCATCGGTGCTCCGCTCAGGCCCCGGACAAGGGGTGATGCTTCTCGAGGCGACGCACGCCGGGATGACGGTCGACGATTTCAATGACCGTGTCCGACGCTGGCTCGATACTGCCCGTCATCCCGATTACGGGCGGCCCTATTCAGACCTCGCCTACCAGCCGATGCTCGAGGTTCTCGATTTCCTCCGCGACCGGGGCTTCACCCCTTACATCGTTTCCGGCGGTGGGGCCGACTTCATGCGCGTGTGGGCGGAAGAGGTTTATGGGATTCCGCCGAACCAAGTGATCGGCTCCTATGGAAAGGTGCGCTACGAACTGCGCGACGACCGGCCGGTGCTCGTCAAGGAAGGGGGCATTGAGATGATCGACGATCGGGAGGGAAAGCCGGTTGGCATTCATCGCTTCATCGGCCGCCGGCCGGTGGCTTGCTTCGGCAACTCTGACGGCGACCAGGCCATGCTCGAATGGACGACGATCGAACACGGGCCGGCCTTCGGCTTGATCGTCCACCACACCGATGCCGATCGCGAATCGGCCTACGATGCCGAGCCACCAGGAACCGGCAAGCTCGTCACGGCGCTCGAGGCGGCGCCGCGGCGCGGGTGGGTCGTCGTCGACATGGCCCGCGATTGGAAGGTTGTCTTCAAGCCGCAGCCGGCGCTCCCGCAGCCCTGACTCACGGGCAGGATCAGCGCAAGGTCGGCCCCGGGTCGACGCGAACGGCACTCGTGGGGATGATCGTCGCCTCGTCGTCAGACTTCCAGGTGGTGAGGTCGTCGCCGAGATCCTTGACCTTCTCCTTGAGACGGTCGCCGAAGGCATCGACTTTGTCGTGCACCCCCTTGAACGTCTCCTCGGCCCTGTTCGTCAGGGCTTCGGCGCCGTCGCTGGCTTGCCGGACGATCCCCAGCGGCTTCGTGCAGCCGGCAAGCGCCGCGGAAGCGAGGGCGACGACAACAACCGGGCGAAGGCAGTGGCCTCGCATGGGCAATCGCTCCGTGGGTGAGTGCTGCCGACTCAGGGTCCGGGCGGGCTCATCAGGGAATGGTGGATAGCGGAATCGCCCGGCTCGCGTCGATCCCACTCCTGTTCGTGGCCGGTGTTCGCTCTCCTGCCGCAGTTGCCTGGATTACCTCGTCCGGTCTTGCACCGGAGCCGGGTAAGTTGGAAGGATCAGCCTCGGCTGCCGGAGCGTGTCCGCCGGCAATCCCAATCTCCCTCGTGGGTCATCAAGCGCCGTGATCTATCGAACGCATCTCCGAGCCTCGTGGTATCGCCTGGCCTCCGTGCCGATGGTCGTTGTCGGCCTCTGTCTGGCCGGTAGCGACGGGGGGGCGTCGCTGCACGCCGCCGATCTCACGGAGAGCGATGATCGCGTTGTTCCCCTTCCGCTGCCGGTCGTTGCCGACCCGCTCGGGATGCCGGTCGTCCCTCCTTCCGGGCTCGGCCGATGGCTCGAGACGACGTCCGCGACCGATGACGGGATTAGGCCACCGGCGATCGAGACGGTGGCGAGGCCGCTGGAGGAGTTTGTCAAAACCCCCTGGAAGGCGCCGGTGTTCGGCGCGCCGACACGGCCCGGCTTGCTCGTCCGCCAGCAGGGGCAACTCCTCTGGGGCATCGACGCGGAGTGGCGGGTCGGCGTGGCCGTCGATTCGACCGGACCGGGGAAGGGGGAGTTTGCCGATGCAACGCAGTGGACGATCCGCAAGGAGGTCGCGGGCGATTTCTTCATTTACCTCCACGACCGGGGAAGTGGCTTTGTGAAGAACTTCGGCGAACGGATGTCGGTGTTCGGGCGTTACATCACCACCGGCGACAAGTCCAATCCGGTGTCGACGGTGCAATTCGGCGCCGCGAAGTCGTATTGATGGAAGCGACGCTGCAGCCGGCGCGGGAACGAAAAAACCCCGCCGGAAGTCGGAACTTCCGGCGGGGCTTCGATCGGATGCACTCGCGAGCGTGACGGGCGATCAGCCCTCAAAACGCTTCAGCGCCGTGATCGCGGCGATGGCGCGGTCAGCGCCACCGAACTGCTCGACGATCTTCTTGGCGGCGAGCAGGTCGTCGATCGACAGTTGAGCGCTGCGAGCAGCAGCACGGGGCTTCGTCCCCTTCACGGCGGCCACTTCACCCGACTTGCGGCGCTTCCGCGGGCGGAAGCCCATCCCCTTGAGAACCATGCTCACCTGGGGGGACGACACGACCACGCCCTGCTTCTTGAGCGTCGCCACGATCACGACCGGACGGGGCTTCTCACCCCTCTCCTTCATGGCGGAGGCGAGTTTGCGGATCTCGTCGGATTTGTTGACGCTCTTGATGTCCTTCTTGTCGACCATCGGGGGAATTGCTCCTCGGGGAAATCGTTCAGGGAAGTCTGTCTGGGGCACGGCCGACCATTCCTCCCGAATTGTGCTGGCCGTTGTCCTGCACCGGGTGATGCAGTGTCAGACGGAGGGGTTCGGTCACCGAAGTGGGCCGAATCTGCGGCACAACACGGGAGTGTGTTGGCAGAGTTGCCTTTATCAACCCGGAGTGTACTAGAGAAAAACCATGTTACAACCCTCTCCGACCCCTCTTAATGTCCCCTGGCATCCCCTCTCTGGTCGGTGAGGCGGTGCGGGACGCGCCGCAGAGCCACGGCGAGTGGGATCAAAGTCTCGGTTTCGCCGGTGACGTGGGGGGGAGGAAGTTGAGCGCTCCTTTCACCTTGACTTTCCGGCGGTAGACCTTGTCGCCGCAGGTGGCGACGACCCAGTCGAACTCCGGTCCCCCAAAGCAGAGGTTTGAGACACGGCCGTTGGGGGTCGGGATGATGACGTTGACGCGGCCGGCCTGATCGCACACTTGGAGCCCCATCCGCGTTGCCACCCACAGTCGCCCGTCGCGATCGACCCGCATGCCGTCGGCGCCGCTGTCGTCGGCGGTGTCGGGGACATGAAGATGGTCGTAGCGCTGTTTGTTGGCGAGGGTCCCGTCGGCGGCAATCGAGTAGCTGTAGACCCAATGGCTGCGGCTGTCGGCCACGTAGAGGAGGGTCTGGTCGGGGGAGAGACAGAGGCCGTTGGCAAACAGCAGGCCGGTGTCGACGACCGTGTCGGTCCCCGTGGCGGTGATGAAGTGGACCTTGCTCGGCGTCCGGCCGTCGAGGCCCGGCTCGGTGGCGTAGATCCCGCCGGCGTCCGTGGCGACGAGGTCGTTGCCCCGCCATCCTTTCGCCAGCACTGCCGGCTCACGCTGGTGATTCCAGGCGAGGATGGCTTCGTCGGCAACGCTGGCGGCAACGAGGCGCCCATCAGGGGCGAAGCTCTGACCGTCGCCACGGTGGGAGTCTTCGAGCCAGGTCTCCGGCTTCCAGTCGGCCGTCAATCGCCACGTCTTCCCCTTGCCAACATCGTTGTAAAACACCTCCCCATCGGCGTTGACCGCGGGGCCTTCCGTGAAACCGTAACCCTCGCCGACGAGCATCCAATCCTCGCCGGGAACGAGGATCTCCTGGAGTTGCGGGCTTCCCGCCCCGCGCCCCACCGGCGCGGGCCAGCCCTTCCACAGCCATTCCATTCCAGCGGGAAAAACCTCGGTGGGATGGTCGTTGCTGTGGCCCCCTTCTCCCCACACGTGGTTCACCTCATAGCCGGCAAAGACGAGCGATCGCTCGAGGGCCTGATTGGCGATCCACCAGTCGCCACCGTAGATGTTGAGATCCTGGGAACCATCCTGGAGGAAGATGCGGATCGGCTTCGGCTCGACCTTCCGCACGAGGGTGGCGTACTCGTTGCCACCGCGCAGCCCGACGTAGGTGCCGATGCCGCTGAACACCCGGGAGAAGGCGTCGGGGCGTTCCCAGGCGGCGGTGAAAGCGGCGATCGCACCGCTCGAGGTGCCACCGATGGAGCGGTCGTTGCCCGACTTCGAGAGGACGATCGCCCGGCCGTCGGAGGCTTTCCTCGTCTCCACGTCGGGGAGAAGCTCATCAAGGAGAAAGCGGGCGTAGGCGTCCCCCAGGCCGTCGTATTCGTAACTGCGGTTGTAGCGGTCGAGGGCGCCGTCGCGGCCGGCCGGCACCCTGCCGTGCATGATGAACACGCCGATCGTCACCGGCATCCGCTCCTCATGGATGAGCCGATCGAAGACCTGCGGTGCGTTGAACTGGATGCCGTCCTGATTGACGTGGACGCAGGCCGGGGTCCGGCCGTCGTACTGCGCCGGGACATACACCCAGTAGTCACGGACCGTCCCGGGAAACACCCGGCTCCCCTCGAAGCTGAACTGGAGCACTTCCCCCTTGGGGGGCTCCTCGGCACCGTCCACCCGGGATGATGCCTGGGGGGAAAAGAGGAGCCAGGCGGCAATCAAGGCGATGTGGAAGGGAAACAGCGCGCACGCGGCGCGACGGCGATAGACCATGGAAGACGACCCCCGGGACGGTACCCCGTTCCTGTTTGGACGCCGGGTGATCGGCAGTCGCGACGGGGGGCGGTATCATAGCGGCCGCCGGTGGAGCGCGTTCCCCCCCACCGTTTCCCGGAGCTTTTTCAACCCCGACCCGTCTGCGGTTCCCCGCACCGCCTGGAGTTTCGGGGACGCCCGCGGCCAGGTTCATCGCACCGGGCGATGCGGCCGCGATCGACCTCAACCGCCGTCTGCCCAGAGGGGGGTGTGATCATGCTCGACCCGACCGCCGATTTCCGATGTCCGCCCCGGCCGCACCCGCTCTGGATGGCGACGGTGATCAGCGGCTTCGTCGTTGGCTTCGTCGTCAGCCTTGCTCCCTGGCAGGGCGTGAGCGCGGCCGAAGCGCCGCCACGCGCGAGCCCGGCGGCGAAGGCGGCGTACACCACCGCTGCCGCGCTCCAGAACCGCGGCGCGTGGGATCTGGCCGCCGAGGCGTGGGGCACGCTCCTGCGGGATCATCCGCTCGATCCGCTGGCGGCAAAGGGGCGCTACTACCTCGGGCTCTGTCGGCTCCAGGAGGGAAAGTGGCCGGAGGCCGCGGAAGCCTTTCGAGCGGTCGTCAACAGTCGCGGGCAGGACGGGGGGGCCGATGCCGAGACGGCGTTGGCGGCCCGCTGGGAACTGGGGCGGGGGGCGTTTGCCGTGGCCCAGGGGGCGCCGACAGTGCAGTCGTACAGCGACGCAGTCGGGGCTCTGCGGGAGTATCTCGCGGCGATGCCGGACGAGGGGCAGGCGGCCGAGGCGTCGCACCTCCTGGCGGAATCGCTGTGGCAGGCCGGAGACCGGGCGGCGGCCGTCGGGGCCTGGCTGGAGTTCGTTCGCGACCGCCCCGCGTCGCCCCGGCTCCCGGCGGTGCTCTACGCCCTCGGTGTTGCCCAGACCGAGATGGGGGAGGCCGACGCCGCCGCGGCGACGCTGCGACGGCTGGCTGAATCGTTCCCGGCCGACGAACTGGCCGACGAGGTCGCGATCCGTCGCTCCGATCTCGCCCTGGCCAACGAGGAGCCCGCCGAGGCGGCCCGGCTTGTCGTCGACATCGCCCGCCGCCAGGACGGGCCGCGCGTCGGTGATGCCCTCGAGCGCCTCGGGCGGGCGCTGTGGCAGCAAAAACGGTTTGCCGCCGCTGCTGCGGCCTACGACCTCCTCCTCGCCCGTGACCCCGAGGCCGCGGTGGCCGCGCCGGCCCTCCTCTCCGCCAGCGCCGCCTGGAGCGAGGCCGGCAGGGACGAGGAAGCGCGACAGCGCCTCGGGCAACTGCTGACGCTGGTGGGGGCGCCGGCGGCGATTACGGCCGAGGGGGGGGCGAGGCTGGCACGGATGGAATTGGACGCAGGTCGCACCGAGGCTGCCATCGCCGTGGCGGAGGGAGCGCTTGAGCGGGCGGCGATCGCGCGGCGCGGCGGCGACCCGGTCGATGCTGCCGTCATCGCCCGCCTCGAGCTTTCGCGCGCCGAGGGGCTCGTCGATCTCCCTGGCCGGCGCGACGAGGGGCTTGCCGTTTTGAATCGCCTCGTGGCGGAGCATCCCGCCGATCCTGCCGTAGCGCCGGGCTTGGGCTTGGCGGCGTCGGTGCTCCTCACCGCGGGAAGGAGCGACGAGGCGATCGCGGCGGCCGACCGCTTTCTCGCCCTCCCTGTCAAGCAACGCGGCGAGACTGCGGCCGACGCGGCGACGGTCATCGACGTCCGCGCGATCCGGGCGGAAGCGTTGCTGGCCGGCGGCGATGCCACCGCGGCGGCGGAAGCCTTCCGCGCGCTGGTGTCGGATGCCGGCGACGATCCGCGTGCGCCTCATCTCCGGCTCCGGTGGGGCGCTGCGCAGGCCGCGGCCGAGGATTGGGAGGGGGCCCACACCACGCTCGGGCCGCTGACTCTCAGCGGTGGCGAGGCCCTCGAAGGGGACGATCGCCCTCTGGGATTGTTGCTCGACGCGACGGCGCTGGTCGAGCTCGCGCGGGCCAGGGAAGCAGTGGTGCTCCTCGAGCGGATCGCCCAGGATCATCCCGCCTGGCCGCGGCTTGTCGAGGGTCAGCTGCTGGCCGTGAGGGCCCGGCGCGAGGCCGGGGATGCGGCCGGGGCTGTGGTGATCGGCGAGCAACTCCTGGCGGGCAACCCCGCTTTGGCGATCGCCGAGCGCGGCTGGTTTCGGCTCGGCCAGGCCCGCGAGGATGCCGGGGATCCGGCCGGGGCGATTGCGGCATTCGCGGAATCCCGCCGGATCGCACCGCAGGGCCCGCGGGTGGCTGCGGGGCTGTTGGCGGAAGGGTGGTGTCATGAGGCGCTCGGAAGTCTCGACCTGGCCATCGGGTGTTGGACGGAGGTCGTCGACCGCCATCCCGACTCGGCGGCCCTCGTGCCGGCGCTCCTCGCCCGGGGCGATGCCCGGCAGCGCTCGGGGATGCCCGTCGAGGGGCTCGCCGACGCCGAGGTGGTGCTCGGCCTGGCGGCGGCCCATGACCTGCTGGTCGACCAGCAGGTCGATGCGCAGACCGTGGCCGAGGCCCGGTTCCTCGCCGGCCTCTGCCTCACTGCCAGCGAAAAGACGACGGCGGCAATCGACACCTTCTCCGCGCTGCTGGCGGCCACGCCCGACTTCCCGGCGGCCGATCGCGTTCTCCTCGAGCTCGGGCTGGCCCGATCGCTGAGCGGGGACGCGGCCGGGGCGGAGCTGACGTTTGAGGAACTGCGGCGCCGGTTTCCCAACAGCCCGCGCCAGGCCGATGCCTGGCTCGAGCGTGGCGAGATCCGGTTTGCCGCCGGCGACTGGGACGGGGCCACCGCGGCCTACGGCGAGGTCATCGCCGCCGCCCCGCAGCGAAGGGCGCTTTGTGAACAGGCCCGGCACAAGCGCGCTTGGGTCTTTGCCATGCGGCAGGATCATGCCGGCGCGGCCGGGGCGTTTGCCGAGCAACTCGCCGAGGATCCCGACGGCGTCTGTGCCCCAGACGCCGAGGCGATGCTCGGCGACAGCCTGTTCCGGCTGGGGCGGTTCGACGACGCCGAGAAGGCGCTGGCCCGGGCGCTGTCCAAACCGTCGTCGCTGTCGTCGCTCGATCTGCTCGGGCTGGCGACGGTCCGCGCGGCGGAATGTGCTGCCAAGGGTGAACGCTGGGAAGAGAGCTTCGCCGTCGTCGACCGCTGGCTGGGCGCGGTCGGATCGGCTCCCGGCCATGAGCCGGCCGGAGGTGCGACGGTGGCCCAAGGGAGGTTTGCTCGCGCCTGGGCGCTTCAAAATCTCGGCCGGCTGGAGGCGGCGCTCTCCGAGTTCCGCGTGCTGGCCGACGCCGGCCTGGAGGCGGGGAGCGGGGATGGGCGCGGTCCGGGAGAGCTAGCCGCCCGGGCCCGGCTCATGGAGGGGGAGATTCTCTTCGAACAGGGGCAGCACAAGGAAGCGATCGCCGCCTTCTTCAAGGTCGCCTATGGCTTCGGGGAGACCGAAGCCCCGGCCCCTTTCCACCCCTGGCAGGCCCAGGCGACGTTCGAGGCCGCCCGCTGTTTTGAGGTCCTTGCCAAGCCGGAACAGGCCCGTGGGTTGTACGCTGAAGTGGTCGATCGCTATCCGGCGTCACCGTACGTGGCGGCGGCGCGGAAGCGGCTCGACGCCTTGGAAGGCGTCGTGAAGTGAGACTCCGCGCTTCTCCGTCCCGGTTTTCCCCGACACCGCCCCGCAGGCCCCGCCATGTCGATCAACGTCGGTAGCCTGAAGTCGCTGTGGGAGTTGTTCCTCGCCGGCGGCCCGCTCATGTGGCCGATTACGGTGATGTCGTTCCTCGTCGTCGCCTTCGGGCTCGAGCGGTTGGTGGCGCTGCGGCGGGGGAGGTTCGTGCCCGCGAGCTTGGTCTTGAAGCTCCGGCTGATCGCCGATGGCTCGGCGTTCGACCCGCGGCAGGTGGCCGGATGGTGCGATGCCCATCCCTCCGTCCTGGCAACGGTGGTCCGCGCGATGCTGACGCGGATCGGCAGGCCGCTCCCCGAGGTCGAGCATGTCGTCGAGACGACCTGCAATCGGGAGGCCTCGCGCCTCTATGCGAACATCCGCCCCATCAGCCTCGCGGTCACGATCACCCCGCTCATCGGGCTCCTCGGCACGGTCCAGGGGATGATCATCGCCTTCTACACGACGGCGAATCTTCAGGCGGGGGCCAACCGCTCGGCGGAACTGGCCAGCGGGATCTATCTGGCGCTGATCACCACCTTCGCCGGCCTGTGCGTCGCGATCCCGGCCGCGATTGTCGCCCATTACCTCGAGGGGCGGATCCTCGCCGGGTTCCGCCGGGTCGACGACGTCGTCGCTGGCCTCCTTCCGGCGATGGAGTCGCTCGAGGGACGCGGCGCGCGGGGGGCGGCAGCCCAAGATCGCGATCAGGGCCCGGCCCGGGGGGCGCCATGAGTGTCCGCATCGACAAGGGGCGGCTCGGCACCGGGCTCGATCTGACGCCGATGATCGACATCGTCTTTCTGCTGATGATTTTTTTTCTCGTCGCCAGCAAACTCGAGGAGGATGACCGGGCGATCGACGTCATCCTTCCCCAGGCCTCGGCCGCCAAACCGCTGACGAGCCGGCCGCGCGAGTTCATCATCAACATCGACCGCGGCGGCAACACCTTCGCCGGATCGAGGCCGATCGGTCCTGAGGCGCTCGTCGGGCTCCTCCGGCAGGCGGTCGCCGACAATCCGGGCCGCCAGAAGGTGACGGTGCGCGCCGACGAGAACGTCGCCCACAAGCATGTCGTCGCCGTCATGGATGCCTGCGTTCAGGCCGGGATCGAGGACTACCGCATCCAGTCGGCGCCGGAGGTATCCGCCGACCGGCCGGCCGGAGCCGACGGCGGCGTGACCGACGACCGGTAAGAGGCGACCATGACCCCGGCGATCGACAACCTCCGCCCCCCCCTGGCACCGACCCTGGCGTCAAACCGTCGTTGGCGGAGCCGCGCCCGGCTAACGCTGGCGGTGATCGCGAGCCTGGCCCTCCACTGGCTCCTCCAGCAGGGACTGGCGCGGACGGTGATCGCCGTCCGCCCGCTCGACGGGATGTTGGCGGAGCGGGAGCCGTCCTATCGCCCGGAACTGGCCAGCGACTTTCCCCTCCACGACGAGACAGCCACGCGCGAGGCGTTTGCTCACGAGCGCCCGCTCGATGTTCCGATCGCCATCGATGCGGCTGGCCCGGCGTCGGCCCGGGGGCCGCTCCGCGAGGGTGAACGGGCCGTGGCCGAGGGGGCGGTAGCGGAGGAGGCGGAGGCGCCGGACGTCGCCGCCACTGGGATCGATCGCCCCATTTTCGACACTCCGGTGCCGGGCCCGGCAGCGCTTGGGGATCCGGAGCGGATCGGGGCGGAGACGCCCGCAGGAAGCGCAGCGGCTGAAACGCTCCCGGCCGTCGTCGGGAGCGATGCCGCGGAGGCCCCTGCGGCACCGCGGCGGGAGCGATCGAGTGCCAGCGACGAGCCGGCGGTCGATCCGGAGTCGTCGCGGGGGCGCACCGTCATCGATCCATCGGAGACTGTCTCCGCCGGAGAACCCGTCGCTGTCATCAGCCCGCGCCGGTTCGCGCGGGCCGGCCCCGGGGCAGATGCTCCCCCCGCCCTGCCCCGCTCCCTCCGCCGGACGGATGTGGCGGAGCCTGGAGTTGGGGGAAAGACAGCGCGGGTCGAGCTTCCCGCTCGCGGTGCCACGGGGATGGCCGGGGAAGAACGCGCCGCGTCCGCCGCGCCACAGCCAGGGGGAGCCAGTCCGGACCTTCCTGCCGGGCCCCGCCCGCGCGGCGGCCGGATCCCCGACCGGGGGCGAGGGAGTGGTGCGGTGGCCCGCCGCGGGGGCGGCGCGACCGGCGTGGAAGAGGAGAAGCTGTCGGCGGTGACGGCCCCGGGGGGAGCGTCGGAAAGCCCGCTGCGTCCGCGTACCAAGCCTCTGGTCGGGGCCACCGACGTCGCCGGCCCGGCAGCCTTGGCGACTCCGCTGCGCCGCGCCGGCACACTTCTCCTGCCGGCCGAGACGCGTGTCCGCGAGACTGCCGGGGCCTTTGCCCGGAGGTGGCGTGAGAACCGAGGGGAATCTCCGGCCGATGCCCTCGTGGAGCGTGGCCTCGAATGGCTCGTTGCCGCCCAGGAAGAGGACGGCCGCTGGGCGCTCGGGGCCTATCACCCAGAAGGCGCCGGCGGCGCGGTTCGGCTCCGCTCGGACACCGCCGCCACCGGCCTGGCCCTCTTGGCCTTCCTCGGCGCCGGCTACGACCACTTCGACGGCCGCCACCGCGACGTCGTCCGCCGCGGGCTGGAGTGGCTCGTGTCGGTGCAGCAGGCGAATGGCGATCTGTTCGTTCCCTCCGATCCGGTGTCGAACAGCTGCGCCTGGCTCTACAGTCACGGGATCGCGACGATGGCACTGTGCGAGGCGGTCGGGATGACGGGCGATCCGCTCCTCCGGCCGGCGGCGGAGCGGGCGATCGGGTTCATCGTCGCGAGCCAGCAGCCCGGTCGGGGTGGGTGGCGCTACCAGCCGCGGGCCGATTCCGATCTTTCGGTGAGCGGCTGGATGCTCGTCGCGCTCCGCGCCGGGACACTCGCCGGCCTGTCGGTGCCGGCCGAAACCTACGCCGGTGTCCGGGGTCTCCTCGACGAATCGGCCAGCCCCGACAGGGCCGGGCACTATCTCTACAACGCCCGCAATCCCGGCCAGCGCCCCTCCGATCTCTCGGCCGCCTCGATGACGGCGCTGGGGTCGCTGATGCGCCTCCACACCGGCACGCCGCGGACCGACGAGCAGCTCCGCGCTGCGGCGGGGGATCTGGCGGCCATGACACCGGCGTACGGCACGCGCCAGGCACGTTCGCGCGACGCCTACCTCTGGTACTACTCCTCGCAGGTTCTCGTCCAGACCGGAGGGCCCGAATGGGATGCCTGGTACGGTCGACTCTGCACCGTGCTCGAGGCGGAGCAGGTTGGCGACGGGGATGATGCCGGCAGCTGGGAACCGCTCGGCACCGTCCCCGACCGCTGGGGCGCCTTTGGTGGCCGGCTGTACGTCACGGCCCTCCACCTCCTCGCGCTCGAGGTTCCCTACCGCCACCTGCCGACGTACGGTGTCACCGACGACGACCGTCGCTGACCTCCACCACAACCACCACCAACTTCACCGCACGAGCCATGCCCCGACACGCCGATGACTTCGACGCCGATGATGAGTTTGGGGAGGACGTCGAAGACGGCAGCGACGAGGGTGATTCGGCCGTCGATGACGACGACGATGCAACGATCCCCTGCCCGTTCTGTAAGGTGGAGATCTGGGAAGACGCCCCGCGCTGCCCAGCCTGCGGCAACGTGCTCGGTGGGACCGACATGCCGGCCCCACGACGGCCGTGGTGGGTGCTGATCACGGCGGCCGCGCTCCTCTATCTCTTCGTGCGGATGCTCTTCCCTTGGTGAGCCGATTTCGGCGACCGGCACGTCGCTCAAAACGGTGTGGGGATGAGGAGGGCGTGGTGGTCGAAGAGGGCGCGGCGGCCGAAGGCGTCGATCGCCGGAGTGAAAAAAAGAAGGAACACGTAGAGCCCAAGCAGCGGCAGGAGAATCGCCGTGACCGGCCAGCGGAGGAGGAGCCAGCGGCGCGCGGGGCGCGATTGGGCGCGGTGGGTGGCCCAACCGACCGCGAGGCGCGCGGGGTAGATCGTGAGGATGAAGATCGGCGTCAGGAAGAGGACGGCATCCCGCGGCGTTGCCACGATCTTGAACAGATAGAGGGGGAGCGAGAGCCCGTAGAGGATGACCAGGGCCAACAGCATCACGATCGGTGCCCGCCGCCACAGTTCGCGAACCGCCCCCAGGTCGCGGAACACCGCGAAACGCTGTTCGGCAGCGAAGCGTGCCTGGAGAAAGGGCACCCAGGCGAGGACGATGGCCAAGAGGATGCCGCCGAGGAGCGTGACAAGAACCTGTCCTGGCTTCGACGTGTCGCGAAGCGATGAAAAGAGGATCGTGGGGACAAGGAGCCAGAGGAACGCGCCGAGGAATCCGCGCAATCCTAGAAAGAAGAGCTTCCCTGGCCGGATGGCGTCGAAGACCTCCGCGAGGGCCTCCGAGGCGGTCGTCCAGGCGGTGCCGGCACGGATGGCACTCAGAAGCCGGCGGCCGTTGCGAACCGGCCTAAAGAAGGAGGAGAAACGTCCGCCGGAGAACAGTGCCGCAACGAGATGGAAGCCGACGAAGAGACAGGTGGCCACGCGGACCGCGGCCCAGGTCCGCGCCGACGGCCCGTCGGAATCGACAAGGGCAGCATCGGCGGCGGCCTGCGTGACCAGACGGATGACGAGCAGCCAGAGCCAGGTGCCGATCACGATCCCGCCGAGTCGGGGGAGGGCGCCCGCGAACGGGATGCCGTCGCGGAGCCGACCGGAGCGGACAACGCGCCCCTCTGCCTCGAGCATCGTCCCCAGGGCAAGGAGGTTGACGATCGGGATTGCCGCCAGGATCGCCAACAGGAGGAGGAGGCTCGCCAATCCCACGCCGACGGTGACGAGCCATCCAGCCGCGCGGAACGGATGATGCCGGGGGGAGGGACAGGGGGGAAGTGTGCCGAATTCGGCCGGCGCCACGTTCGCTTCCACTGCCGTCGCCACGTTACGCCTCCGCCGAATGGTGCCCCTCTGGTGAGAGCATAGCCTGACTGCCCCCGTCCGATCGCGGCTCCGCTGCGGTGAGATGCCGATCTCCCGCTGCGGGGAAAGCCTCCGGGGGATAGGATGGGAGGGAGAGAGTGCCATGAACGATCAAAGATTCCGCCGATTCCAACTGCCGCGGTGGATGCTTCCGGCCATCGCGGTCGTGGTGCTCGTCGGCCTCGTCGGCGCGGCGGCCCGCGATCCAGTCGCTGTCCGGCGTCGGGCGCACGCCGCGTCGACGGCGACAAGCCGATCAGCCGGGGCGACCCTGTCGACCGATGCCACCGTCGGGGCCATCGATCGGCTCCTCGCCGCAAGCCGGCTTGCCGCTGGGGTTGAAGCGGCGGCCGCTGCCGACAATCTCACGATCCTCCGCCGGCTATGGCTGGCGCTTGCCGGAACGATCCCGTCGCTCGAGGAGATCCGCCGCTTCGAGGGCGACACCGAGCCAGGCGCGGTCGATCGGGCACTGGCGACGCTCCTTGCCGACCCCCGGTCGGCCGACGCGCTCGCCCGCCGTCTGGCATCGCCCTTGGTTGGGGATGAGAAAGGTGAGTTCATCGTCTTTCGCCGCGACCGCTTTACAAGGTGGCTTGCCGATCAGATCGGAGCCAACCGCCCCTGGGACCAAACGGTGCGCGAGATGGTCTCCGCCCGTGGTCTGTGGACCGACACCCCGGCGGTGAACTTCATCACCCAGGCGGCGGCCAACGGCGTCATCGATGTCGACGAACTCGCCGGCCGGGTGTCGCGGGTGTTCCTCGGCGCGCGGCTCGACTGTGCCCAGTGCCACGATCATCCGTTTGCACCCTGGAAGCAGGGGGAGTTCGAGGGATTGGCCGCCAGCTTCGCCCAGGCGAAGCTCTCGCCGGTCGGCGTCGAGGATGACCCCGCGCGCGTCCACCGGATCGACCGCACGTCGGTGGCGGCGCTGGCGACGGCGATGACCGGAGCGGGGCGGAACGTGCCCCCGCGGGTGCCGTTCGGGGCGGAGTGGCTCGGCTCCGGTGGCACGCACCGCGAGAACCTTGCCGCGTGGGTGATCCACACCGACAATCGACGCTTCGATCGGGCGATCGCCAATCGGATGTGGAATATTCTTTTCGGCAAGGCCTGGCACGAGCCGGTCGACGACATCCCCGATCCCGGTCCCGCGTCGAGCCCCGACGACCTCCTCGACCTCCTCGCCGACGATTTCCGGGACCATGGCCGTGACCTCCGCCGCCTGATCGGGGTGATCGCCGCGACGGAGGCATTCCGGTTTGCGTCGACGCATCCCGATCTTGGGTCTGCCGAGGGAGCCGAAAGGGTGACGGCCACGTGGGGGGCTTTTCCACTCACCCGGCTCAGCCCCGATCAGATGATCGGGGCGATGGGGGCGACAACGTCTCTGCAGACGATTGAACGTGACTCTCACGTCCTCACGCGGACGATCCGATTTTTTCGGGAGAACGATTTCCTCCGCGAGTATGGTCAGGTGGTCGATTCCCAGGGGGGCTCGCTCCCGGCGACGATCCCGCAGGCGCTGGTGCAGATGAACGGCAAACTCGCCCGGGAGATGGTCGAGGCCAACGTGGTCACGGCGACCGGGCGGATCGCCGGCATGGCCCGCGACGATGTCGCCCGGCTGGAGGTGGCATTCCTTGTCGCCCTCACCCGCCGTCCGGCGTCAGAGGAACGCGAATTGCTCCTGCCGCTGCTCACCCTTGCGGAGACGAAGGGGCGAGGGCTCGAGGATGTGATGTGGACGCTTTTCAACTGCCCCGAGTTCTCCTGGAATCATTGAGGCTCGAGATGCCAACACGCTTGTGGTCATCGGTCGGGCCGCGGTACGAGGGGATCGCATCCGCTCCGACCGGGCGGCGTTCCGTGCTCCTCGCCGCAGCGTCACTCGGGCTGTCGTTTGCACTGCCGGCGCTGCCGGCGCGCGCGGCCCGGCGCCGCGGCGTCGAGAGGCCCCGGTCGCTCCTGGTCGTCTGGCTCGCCGGCGGACCGAGCCAATTGGAGACCTTCGATCCCCATCCCGGTGCCGCTGCCGGAGGACCGACACAAGACATTTCCACGGTCATCCCCGGCGTGCGGATCGCCGCCGACTATCCCCGGCTGGCGGAGGTTCTTGATCGCTTTGCCCTCGTCCGGTCGCTGGTGTCGAAGGAGGGGGACCACGAACGCGGTCAATATGCGGTCAAGACCGGCTACCGTCCCGACCCGACCGCCATCCATCCGGCCCTCGGGGCGATCGCTGCCCACGAGCTTCCTGCGACTGGCCTCGAGCTCCCCCGCTTCATCGCGTTGGGGGAAGCGGAGTTCCCCTCGCGCGGCGGCTATCTCGGCAACGAGCTTGATCCGTATCGGGTGTTCGCGCCAGGACAGAAAGGGCAAAACCTCGAGCCGCATGTCCAGGCTGACCGCCAGGCCCGCCGGCTCGGCGCGCTCGACAGCCTGACGCGGTCGTTTGAGACCGGTCGTGGCGAAGCGGTGCGGCGCACGTTCCACGAGCACACGCTCCGCGAAGCCCTCACGCTCATGACCTCGGAGCAACTCGCCGCCTTCGATCTCGACGGCGAATCGGAATCGGTGAAGGGGCTCTACGGCGACAGCGATTTCGGGCGCGGCTGCCTCGTCGCCCGCCGGCTCATCGAGGCGGGGGTGAGGAGCGTCGAGATCACGCTTCCCGGCTTCGACACCCATGCCCGCAACTTCGCCGGCCACACTTCCCAGGCGAAGCTCCTCGACCCGGCGCTGGCCGCGCTCGTCGGCGATCTGGAAGACCGCGACCTCCTCGATTCGACCGTCGTGCTCGTGATGGGGGAGTTTGGCCGCACGCCGTCGATCAATCCGCTCGACGGCCGCGACCATTGGCCCCACGGGTTTTCCTGTCTCCTCGGCGGAGCCGGGATTGCCGCCGGCCAGGTGATCGGCAGCACCGATCCCGAGGGGGTGGCAAAGCAGCCCGCCGATCCGGTGGAGATCCACGATCTTTCGGCAACGGTCCTGGCTGCCCTCGGCATCGACTTCGCGCGCGAGGTAGCGACGCTGGTGGGCCGGCCGATGAAGCTCTCCGCTGGCACTCCACTTGCCAAGCTCCTCCGCGGCGAGGCTTGAGGCGAGCGGTTCGTCTGGATGTCGAGCGCTGTTGCGGATAGGCTTTTCCCGAACGGTGGGGGAAGCTCGGGGAGGAAAGCGATGCTCAATCTTTTCGGCTCAGGCGCGGGGCCCGGTGCCCGGCCGCAGCAATTCTGCGATGGCCTGTCGCGCCGCAGCCTCCTTCGCATCGGGTCGCTGGCGGCCCTTGGCGGGGAGGTGGCGGGAGGTTGGTCGCTCCCCGCGATCCTCGCCGCCGACGCGGCCGCGGGGCGCCGGTCGAGCCCGAAATCGGTGATCATGATCTACCTCGTGGGGGGGCCTCCTCACCAGGACATGTTCGACCTCAAGCCCCAGGCCCCGAAGGAGTTTGCTGGGCCGTGGCGGCCGGTGCAGACGAATGTCCCCGGGATCGAGATCTGCGAGGCGTTTGGGAACCTCGCGAAAATCGCCGATAAGTACACCCTCATTCGCTCGCTCGTCGGCAATCAGGCCGACCATGACGCGGCGCAGGTTTTTCACGGCCGCGACACGCGGAAGGCCAAGCCGGCTGGAGGCTGGCCGCAGTTTGGCTCGATGGTCTCGAGCCTCCTCGGGGCTGCCACGCCCACCGCACCGCCGTTTGTGAGCCTTTGCTACCCCTGCACGCACGGGCCCTACAACGAGCCGGGGGCCGGGTTTGCGGGCGCTGCCCACTCCCCGTTTCGGCCGCTGGGGCCGGCCCGCGACGAACTCGTCCTCAAGGGAATCTCGCTCGACCGGCTCCACGATCGCCGTGGCCTCTTGCAAAGCGTCGATCGGCTCCGCCGCGATGTCGATGTGACAACGAACATGCGCGGGATGGACGTCTTCACCGAGCGCGCCCTCGGGCTGCTGACGTCGTCCGAACTGGCCGATGCCCTCGATCTCTCCAAGGAGGATCCGCGCGTTGTTGAGCGCTATGGCTCCGGTGATCCGACGGTGTTTATGGATGAAAACGGCGCTCCGCGCGTGCCCCAGAGCATGCTTGTCGCCCGGCGCCTGATCGAGGCCGGTGTTCGCGTCGTCACGCTCAATTACAGCAAGTGGGACTGGCACGGCGGCCCGGGCAATTCGATCTTCAAGCGCGAGGCAGAGGATTTTCCCGTCTTTGATCGGGCGCTGTCGGCGCTCGTCGAGGATCTCCACCAGCGCGGGCTCTCCGACGACTGTGCCGTGGTGGTGTGGGGGGAGTTCGGGCGGACTCCGAAGATCAGCGACATCGTCGGCCGCGACCACTGGCCGCAGGTCAACTGCGCCTTCCTTGCCGGCGGCGGGATGCGGCATGGGCAGGTGATCGGCGCTACCGACCGGATCGGTGCCGAAGCGATCGCCCGCCCTGTCACCTTCGGTGATGTCTACGCCACCCTCTTCCACCACCTCGGGATCGATGTCCAGAGCACGACGCTCACCGACAACCAAGGGCGCCCGCAGTATCTCGCCGACGACGGCGGGACGGTGATCCGCGAGCTGGTCTGACGTCTCC
>JBAWVV010000018.1:0-22818 GCA_037147115.1 Planctomycetia bacterium
TCGCCGCGGGCTTCTTCGCGGCAGCGGCTGGCTTCGCCACGCGCTTCGCGGCCGGCTTCTTCGCCACCGGCTTCTTGGCGGCGGCCTTCTTCGCCGGCTTCACGCCCTTCTTCGCGGCGGCCTTGCGGCCGCCGGCGCTGCGCCGCGCGGCCCGGGCGGCCTCGACCTCGTCGAGAAACTCGTTGGCCTGCTCCTCGAGATCGGCCGCCGAGACCGGCTCCACCTCGTCGATGACAAACAGCGATAGTTCGCCACGGCGCTGCTGATCCATCAGCGCCTGATACTCGACGAGCGAGAGATCGTCGTGGTCGTCGTCCTCGCTGGTGAGATACTCGAATCCGACACGGGCCTTCGGATCCCAGCCGTCGACATGGAACTCGACGCCGTATTCCCGAAACTGGAGATTGCGGGCGATCGTGTAGCCCCGGGCCCGGAAGACTTTCGCGAGGAGATCACAGCCAGCGGCTTCGGAGAGCGAGTCGAACATGGCAGGGCGGGCTTCCTGGGAGAGGCGAAGAGGGGCAGGGCAGAGGGGATAAAAAATGGCTGGGAACAAGGAGTGGACGGCCGCAGGATAGCTAATCCGGCGACAGTCGATCCGGCGACAGTCGATCCGGGAGAATAGCCGATCCGGGGGCGGAGGACACGCCCCCGCATCCCGTCACTCCCCGCGCCGCTTGCGGCGGAGGTCCTTCTCCCGCTGCTTCTTCTGCTTGCGGCGCTCGTCGGCCGTCAGCCGCCGGCCGGTGTCCCCCTTCGGCTTCCCCAGCCGCATGCCGGGATTGGCCATCTGCCCCTGCATCGCCTGCATCTGCTGGACGCGCTCGCGCATCCCCATCCCCGCCATCCCCTTCATCATCGCCGACATCCCGTCAAACTGCTTGACCAGATCGCTCACCTCTTGGAGCTCCACGCCGGCCCCGGTGGCGATCCGCCGGCGACGCTGCTGGTCGATCACCTTGCCCGGATTGCGGCGCTCCGGCGGGGTCATCGAGTCGATGATCCCGAACAGCCGCCCCATGTCCTTGTCGAGGTCGGCATCACCGACGAGCTCCTTGAGCTGCCCCATGCCGGGGATCATTCCCAGCACCTTGCCGAGCGGCCCGAGACGGCGAGTCTGCTGGAGCATCTTCTTGAAGTCGTCGAGCGTGAACTCCCCCGTCCGGAGCCGCTCTTCCTGCCGGACCATTTCGTCTTGGTCAAACTTCCGCTGCGCCTCCTCGACGAGCGTGACGACATCCCCCATCCCCAGGATCCGCCCCGCCATCCGCTCGGCATGGAAATCTTCGAGGGCCTCGATCTGTTCACCGGTACCGATGAACTTGATCGGCACCCCCGTGACGCTCTTGACGGAGAGCGCGGCGCCGCCGCGAGCGTCGCCGTCGAGCTTCGTCATGATCACGCCGTCGAGTTCGAGGGCGTCGTTGAAGGCCTTGGCGCTGCGGACCGCATCCTGGCCGGTCATCGCGTCGACGACGAGATAGACCTGATCGGGGCCGACGGTGTGGTCGATGCGCTTGAGCTCGTCCATGAGCGCCTGGTCGATCGCCAAGCGACCGGCGGTGTCGAGGATGACGACGCTCGCCCCCTCCTTCCGCGCCCGGTCCACGCCGAGCCTGCAGACGGCGACCGGATCGGTGACCCCGTCGGGGGTGTGAACCGACACGCCGAGCTGCCGGCCGAGGATGACCAACTGCTCGATGGCGGCAGGACGCTGGAGGTCGGCCGCGACGAGCATCACGCCACGCCCCTCCTCCTTGAGGCGCCGCGCGAGCTTGGCGCAGGAGGTCGTCTTGCCGGAGCCCTGCAGGCCGCAAAGCATGATCACCGTCGCCCGCCCCGATTGGAGGTGGAGCGAGTGATCGACCGGCCCCATGAGGTTGACCAGCTCGCGGTGGACGACACCGACGAGTTGCTGGGCCGGGTCGAGCGTCTCGAGGACCTTCGCCCCGATCGCCCCCTCCACGACCTTGTCGAGGAAGGTGTCGACAACGTCATAGGCGACGTCGGCCTCGAGCAGCGCCGTGCGCACCGCGCCGAGCCCCTCGCGCATGTTCGACTCGGTCAGCTTGCCCCGGCCCCGCAGGGAGGCGAGGGCACTGGTCAGCGAGGCCGAGAGCGATTCGAACATGACGGCTCCAGGGTGGGGTGGGAGCCGGGATTATAGGCCAGGACGGATCCGTTTCCCGTTCCCACCCCAGAAGCCGGCCGCGGCCCTGCCTGCAGGCCCCCGCGGCGGGGGCAGCGTCGGGATGTCAGTGGATCATTCCAGCGTCGTTGCAGCAGGGGGCCGCCGCCGCCCCGCCACAGCTTTCGCAGCCGTTGCCGCAGGCCGGCGCCGAGCAGGGGGCAGCCATCGGGGCGGCGTAGACCGGCGCGGGAGCGGAGGAACCGCAGCCCCCCAGGCAGCCACCGAATTCCATGAACGAAGGGCGCCGCGAGGAGGAGCAGTTGCTCCCCCCCATGCAGTTGCAGCCGGGTGCCGCCACGAGCCCGGCGACGATCGCGACCAGGCAAAATGCACGAGTCATCGGATGAGTCTCCACCACAGACGAAGCGGTCCCGCCCCGAAGTCGCTCGGAGGGGTGCGGCGCCAGAGGACGCCGTCGAACAAAACCTAGCTCACGGATCGGGCGCGCGATTCAGGAAGCGCGGAATCCCGTCGGCTCGCACCCCCGGTGAGATTCATCCGCTGCCAGTCGTGCCGATAGTGCCTTTTGCGCGGTCTGCGGGCGATGCCCCCTCACCTTGCGCGGCAGAGTGACGAAGAGAGGAAAGCTGCATAGCGAGGGTCAGGGTTCCGGAGGACGTCGGCGAGCGGAAATGGGGTCCGCCTGCCGTCCACCACCCCCCCGTGCACAGGGACATGCGCCTCGACATCCTCACCGGCATCCGCGCCGGCGTTACACCCAGCCGGCCCGCCCCCACCATGCTCTCCATCCGTGCTGTCGCCTGGCTCGCCGCCCTCATGGCGCTCCTCCTTCCGACATCGCGGGGGGCCACCGCCGAACTCCCCTGGTGCGCGATGCCGGCTCAGGATGACGACCTCCCCCGCGCCCGGGAAGGGTTGGCGGAGGCCGGCCTGACGAGCGGAGAAGATGGCCATGAGCCCGGTTCAACCCCCGCCCCCTGCGGCGAGCGCGACGTCTGGTCGGTGATCACCCGTGGGCTCCCCGAGATCGGCCGGATGCCGCAGCACGCCCGTCCGGCCGTCGAAAGCCTCGACGCCCGTGGGTGCTGGAGAAAGACCGACCTCGACGGGCTCCTCTCGACGCCGGGGCAACCGCTCCTCGTCTTCGTCCATGGCAATCGCTACGACCACAACTCGGCCCGGGAACAAGGGCTCCTGCTGGCCGCTCGGACCGGCGCTACCTGCCCGAGCACCGCCAATGTCCGGACCGTGATCTTCTCCTGGCCGAGCGACAAGAAGGGAATCCTCCTCCGTGACAGCCGGGCGAAGTACGAACGGGCCGTCACCGAGGGGCACTACCTCGCCTGGCTCCTTTCGCAGGTGGAGCCGGATCGGCCGGTGGCGATCGTCGGCTACAGCTACGGGGCACTCATCGCCCTAGAGGCTCTCGAAGACCTCGTCCACGCCGAGCAAGCCGGTCGGGGCGATGTCCGCTCATGGACCAACCGCTCCGCACCGCTCCATCTCGTCCTCGTGGCGGCGGCCGTCCGCCAGGATGCCTTCGCCCCCCGCGGCCCCTACCGCGAGATCCTCCCCTGCATTGACCGCCTCACGATCCTCTCCAACTCCTCCGACATCGCCCTGCGGTTCTTCGAGCATGTCGACCGCTCGCTGCGGACCGAGGCCCTCGGGAACATCGGCATGCCCGCGGCCTGGGTCCCCCGTGGGATCGAGTTCAGCCAGGTCGACTGTGCGGAGATCGTCGGCCCCAGCCACCGCCTGAAGAACTACCTCAACTCGCCACTCTTGATGCGACGGATCTGCTCCGCTGCAGGCAGGGGGCTGTGCGACCATACCCACCCCACCGCCTGCCTGAACGCGGCGCAGTCCCAAGGGGTGGACACTCCCCCGGGGGATCTCTCCGGGACTGCCTGCCCGTGCCACCGGTGAGCCCGCTCGGCGAGGACGGCTGACGACACCGGCCGGGGTGTCAGGCGGCCCGCCGGATCGTGGCTTGGTCGCGGTACAACGTCGCTTCGACCATTCTCCGGGCCACGTCGCCGATCATCGTCTCGGCCCGCCAGCCGAGCTGCTCGGCCGCCCGACCGGGATCGGCCTGCAGCCGACGAACCTCGCCGCGCCGCAGCAGTCGCTCGTCACGGACGACATGGTCGCGCCAATCGAGCCCGAGCCGCGCGAACGCCTCGGCGACGAATGTCTCCAGAGGGACCGAGACGCCGGTGGCGATCACGAAATCCTCCGGATGCTCGGCTTGGAGCATGGCGTGCATGGCGACGACGTACTCTGGCGCCCAGCCCCAGTCGCGCTCGATGGAAAGGTCACCCAGCGCCAGCGGCGTGGTGTCCCCGGCGGCGATCCGGCAGGCCGCGGCGGTGATCTTCTGCGTCACAAACCGCTCCGGCCGCAGCGGGCTCTCGTGATTGGAGAGGATCCCCGTGCAGGCCCACACCCCGTGGAGGTGGCGGTATTGCTCGACCTGCGCGAAGGCCGCCGCCTTGGCCAGCGCGTAGGGATCGCCCGGATGAGCGGCCGTCGACTCGTCGACCGGCTCGCCACCGTTCTCGCCGTACATCGCCGTCGATCCGGCGAAAAACAGCCGCGTCGGCAGTTGGGCCACCCGGACGGCCTCGAGGAGATTGACCGTGGCGCCCGTGATGCTCTGGAAGGTCAGGCCTGGCTGCTCGAACGACAGCGCGATCGACGACTGGCCGGAGAGGTTGTAGACCTCGTCGGGGCGGACCGACTCCAGGAGCGCAACGGTGGCGGCGAGGTCGTTGGGAGCGAGCACTCTGATCACCACGCGCCGCTCGATGCCGAGGGTGGCGAGGCCGTGGCGGTCGCACGCCGAAGGATCCCGGCTCGTCCCCACGACGCGGTACCCCTGGTGGAGGAGGTGCGCGGCGAGGTAAGCGCCGTCTTGGCCGCTGATGCCGCAGACGAGTGCCGTCGGTTCCGGACGATGGATGCGTGCCATGATTTGTTCTTCAGAGATCTGGTGACCGTGTCAGGTCGACTTCCGCGCGGCGAACCAGGCCGCCGTCCGACCGATCCCGTCCTCGAGATCCACCTCGGGGCGCCAGCCGAGAACCTTCCCGGCACGCGTGGCGTCGATGACGTTCGAACGCAGATCACCCGGACGGGCGGGGCCGTGGAGCGGCTCGGGATACGCGACCGCCTTCCCGGTCCTCCCCGTCACCTCGACGAGGCCACGGCGGATCCGGTTCTCGAGTTCGACGACGTCGGTGCCGATCCCGGTGCCGATGTTGAGGCTCGTGAGTTGCCCGCGGGGGACCCGCTCGTCGGCCACCGTGAGGGCGAGGACGTTGGCCCGGGCGACGTCGCCCCCGTAGACGTAGTCGCGAACGTACCGGCCGTCGCCGTTGATCGTGGCCGGTTGGCCGGCGAGGTAGCGCTTGAGAAAGATCGCCACCACGCCTGCCTCGCCGTGCGGATTTTGCCGCGGACCGTAGACGTTGGAGTAGCGCAGCGCCATCGCCCCCAAACCATGCTCGGCTGCGTAGAACTTCAGGTAGCGCTCGCCGACCCACTTCGTGATCCCGTACGGGCTGACCGGATCGGCCGGGGTCTCCTCGGGGGCGGGGGTCGTCTGCTCCCCGTAGAGAACCCCTCCAGACGAGGCGAATACGACGCGCCGGCATGCCTGGGCCACCGCGGCATCGAGGACGTTGATCAGACCGATGCCATTCACCTCGGCATCGAACAGCGGCTCGCGCACCGACCGGCTCACCGACATCTGCGCCGCCTGATGGCAGACGACCTCGGGGCAGAAGGCGGCGAAGGCGGCGGCCACCGCGCCACGATCGCGGATGTCGACGACTTGAAGCGGCACCGTGGCAGGGAGATTGTCGCGCGACCCGGTCGAGAGGTCGTCGATCACCCCCACCTCGTGCCCCGCGGCCAGGAGCGCATCGGTGATGTGACTGCCGATGAAGCCCGCGCCACCCGTGACCATCACACGCATGCTCATGCCACCTTCCGCTTGAGGATTTCGTCGTACACGTCGAGATACGCTGCAGCAGCCCGTTCCCACGTGTAGGTGGCGGCGTGAGCCGCTTGAGCCGCGGCGAATCCAGGCGTCGAGCGGGAGGCCTCGAGTCCTTCGCGCACCACGCGGAGCATAGCGTCGGGTTCGAACGAGTCCCACCAGCCGGCCCGGTCGCCGGCGATCTCGGGAAGACTCGTCCGCCGCGCGGCGAACACCGGCCGGCCGCACTGCATCGCCTCGAGGACGGGGAATCCGAAGCCCTCGGTGAGCGAGGGAAAAAGGAAGGCGTCGCAGTGCTCGTAGAGCCACTGCCGGTCACCGTCGGACACCTCTCCCAGCATGAGCACGCGACCGCTCAGACCGAGCCGGATCACTTCCTCCTCCAGAAACGCGCCATACGGCGTCGCCTTGCGGCCGGCAATCACCAGTCGCAGGTCGCTGGTTCGCGCGATCATCCCGAGGAGCGCATGGCAATTCTTGTGCGGCAGCGCAGCCCCGACGGTGAGAAGGAACGGTCCCGGCGTGAGGAACGACGGCCGCTGCAGGGAGGCCGTGGCCGCAGGCGGCAGACCATTGGGAACGACATGGAGGGGCTTCCCGCGGAGTTCGAGCCACTCGCGCACGTCGTTGGCGACGAACTTCGAGATCGTGACCACCGCCGCTGCCCGGTCGACCTTCGCCTGGACGGCCGCGAGCTTGCGGCGGACGGCCGCCGGCCGGCTCCGGTGGCGCTCGTCATGGAGGAAATTGAGATCGTGGATCGTGAGCACGACCGGCACGCGCGGGTCGAGCGGAAGGTATTTCGACGACTGGCTGGTGACATGCCACAGGTCGTAGCCGCCGTCGGTGCGGAACGGGCGCACCAGCGGCCGGATGAAGCGGGCGAACGACTCCTTGCGCCACGGACTGACGTCGATGTGCTCCACAGCACCGTCGTGGAAATGCCGCACCGTCGGCCGGCTTGCATCACCGCGCGGCGGAAGGAAGAGCACCGGCTCGATGCCCCGGCCGGACGCCGACAGGATCCCCTCGGCGAGATACCGACAAAACCGCCCCAGGCCGCAGTTGGCATGCCGCACCTTTTCAAGGTCGATGACGACCCGAGGGCGGGCGGCGCGATCGCTGGGCAGGGGGAGACGCGGCATGGCGACGGAGTCCGACGAGCGGGCGCGGGGCGACACGTCGAACGTGTCAGCCGAATCCCGTGAAGGGGATATCGACCGAAGACCGACGTTTCGTTGCGTCGACCCGGAGCCGATTGCCAGAGCGCTAGAAGCCGGGTAAGCCGGGCAGACGGGGGCGTCCATCGCTCGAGCGCTGGGCGGCAGGAGGGGAGAACTGGCGAGGATGAGGGGCACGCGCCGCGGACTTGCCGGCACCGCCAGGGAACCTCACGCCACCCGGCATCCAGACAGCGTGTGATCGGCCTGGCCCCGCTCCCCATCGGCGATCCCCAACGCCGCGAGCAGACCGGCGACGTAGTTTTCCATCGAGTGCTCAGCGCCGTAGCGAACGCGCGTCGCCTCGTCACGCCCGCCGCCGTGGGCGAGCAATCCCTCGAGCGCCGTCGCGACGTCGGCGGCGGTGAAGGCATCGCCGACGCGAGCGACCGTCGACGGGGCATCGAGCGCGGCGGCCAGATCCTCGTTGGCCACCGTCGGCACCCCGGCGGCGATGCAGTCCATCAGCGCGCCGGAGATCCCGCCGAAGCGGTGGGTGCGGAGTTGGATCGCACCGTCCGCGGCGAGGAGCCAGGTGCGCCAGGTCTCGTCGTCGATCCACTCGGCGGTAAAGTGCACCGCGCCGCCGGCGCCGGAGGCCGCCGCACGCCGCAGAACAGGCTCGGCGGAACGCCCCGCATCCCCCACGAACACCAGGTGCGCGTCGCGCCCCGTTCCCCGCATCCGGGCGATCGCCTCGACACAGACTTCGGGGGCCTTCGTGGCCCCGTAGATTCCGAGCGTAACGATCACCGTTCGCCCCGGCGGGATCCCCAGCGCGTCCCGGGCCCGCTGCCTGGATGGAGCGGCGGTTTCACGAGGCGTGAACTCCCGCAGGAGGGCGAAAGGAAGGTGGACCGCCTCGACCCCGTAGAGCCTGGCAACATGATCGGCAAGCGCCCGGCTGTGGACGAACAGCGGCGCGGAGACCCGCGCCACTTCAGAAAGGAACAGCGTGGGGATCTCCCCCTGATGGCGTGCCCAATGCCGCACCTCGGCCTCCGAAACCGGACGACGCAATTCGGCCTCGGCGAGCAGGCGCGTGCGCTCGATGCCATGCCACCAGGCATTGAGATCGAGGAGGCGGGAGTCGTGGAGGATGCAGGGGCCGCCGTGCCGCAGATGCCCGGCGAGAATCGGAGCATGGAAGGCCGAGTTGCCAAGCACCGCCACCGTGGCATCGTAATCCGGGCGCAGCCAAGCCCCGCTGCCGATGGCGTGGAAGGCCCGCACGCGGGCATCGCCCACCGGCTGTGGTTGATCGGTCCAGACGTCGACGTCGGCCCGCGCCGACAGCGCCGCAACGGTGCGCCGCGTGTAGTCGGCGACACCAGAACGATCCGGAGGAAAGGGCGAGACCAGCGCGATCACCGGCCGCCGTGCCGCCACGGCCTTCCGTGCCCGGCGGGCATGCCCGGGCATCCGCAGCTCGAGCGCTGCGGCAAACCGCTCCCCGACGCGCGCGGCGGTGAATCGCTCCGGCGTCGGCCGCTGCGCCGCGATGAGCCGCTCCCGTGCCCGGGGATCGACCATCACGGCCCGGAGCCGGGCGGCGAGATCGTCGGGGGCGTCGGGGGCGAAGCGCGCAGCGGGATCGGCGACGAGCTCGCGGTGGCAGGGGATGTCGGAGGCGATCACCGGCGAGCCACAGGCCATCGCCTCGATCACCGGCATGGAAAAACCCTCCGCCCGCGAAGCGACGACGGTCGCCGCCGCATGGCCGTACCAGCCGGCGAGCTCGGCGTCGCTGACATGGTCGAGGAACTCGAGCCGGACCGCCCGGCCGCCGGCCCCGGCAGCCGTCCGTGCGACGCGGGCTCGCCAACGGTCGGGATAGCCGCCGGCGATCACCAGGGCGGGATCGGGGCTCCCGGTCCTTAAGAGCGCCAACACGACCGTCTCGAGATTCTTGCGCGGGTCGGGCCCACCGACGAACATCACGTAGTTTTCGGGCGCCGTGGCCGGCCGCGGCGCCGGCATTCCACCGGATTGAAGCGCTGCGAACGCTCCCCGGAGGGCGACGCCGGTGACTTCCACGCTCTGGGAATCGACCCCCAGCCGGGCGACGAGCTCGTCGCCGACGGCGGTGGAGATCGGGAGAAAAAGTCGGGCGGCGGCGAGCCACTCGCGGGCCGCCGCGTAGGCGAGGAGCGATTCACGGCTGGCGAGATAGCGATCGGGGTCGAGCAGTGGGATGAAGTCGTAGACGACCGCGCAGGGGAGGATCTCGGGCCGGTCGAAGAACCGGGCGACGAGCCGCGTGTCGTGGGTCATCGGCGACAGCCAGAGGAACACGGCCGGCTCGCCGCAGCGCGGGGCAAACGAGTACTGCACGTGGTCGCACAGCGCGGCCACCTCGGTGGGGGGCGATCCCAGCGAAGCATCGGCCAAGCCGACGATCGTCACCGCGCCATGCCGCAGCGAACGGGCGGCGGCGAGGAGAAAGGCGGCGTGCGACCCGATCCCGCGGCGGGCAAAGCCGGGGTCCTGGAGACAGCGGAGGTCGGCGTAGATCAACATACTCGGGCGGGCCGACAGTCCGGGGGGAATCAGGCCACCTTCCGCAGCGACTCGACGGCAGCCACGTCATGGCGGGGAGGGACATCGACGAGGGCCCGCACGAGCGCCTCCAATTCGGAGGCCCGGGGCATGGCGGGTAAATCGGGGATCGACAGCGCGGCCCCGCCATCACGCAGCCGGGCGCGGAGGAGCGCGACGAGGAGCTCTTCGGCCTCTGGGGAGCCTCCGCGGGCTTTTTGTCGACGCTCACGCGGCGGCCGCAGTCGCTGACCAAGCGGTCGGATCCACCGCCGCTCCAGCTCGCGCAGGCCTTCGAGAACCCGGGCGCCGATGTCGCGCGTCGCCACCATGGTCAGGCCACCATCCGATGCGGGGAGATCGTGGCGCCGCCGGCGTTCCGCTCGCGCCGGGCCAGCTCGAGGTCGCCGTCGACCATCATCTCGACGAGCTCCTGGAACGACACCCGCGGAGTCCAGCCGAGCGTCGTGTTGGCCTTTGTGGCATCGCCGAGGAGGAGGTCAACCTCGGCGGGGCGGAAGTAGCGCGGGTCGACCTCGACGAAATCGAGGTAGTCGAGGCCGAGCCTGGAGAAGGTGAGCTCGCAGAACTCGCGCACGGTGTGGAGCTCGTTGGTGGCGACGACGTAATCGTCCGCCTGCGGCTGCTGGAGCATCAGCCACATCGCCTCGACATAGTCGCCGGCAAAGCCCCAGTCGCGCTTGGCGTCAAGGTTGCCGAGATGGAGCTTGTCCTGCATGCCGAGCTTGATGCGGGCCGCCGCGCGGGTGATCTTCCGCGTCACAAACGTCTCGCCGCGGCGCGGGCTCTCGTGATTGAAGAGGATCCCGCACGAGGCATGGAGGTCGTAGCTCTCGCGGTAGTTGACCGTGATCCAGTGCCCGTACACCTTGGCGACGCCGTAGGGGGAGCGTGGATAGAAGGGGGTCGTCTCCTTCTGCGGCGTCTCGACCACCTTGCCGTACATCTCCGAGCTCGACGCCTGGTAGAAGCGGATCTGCTCGCCGGTGTCATCCTGCACGTCGCGGAGGGCCTCGAGGATGCGGAGCGTACCGACGGCCGTCACATCGGCGGTGTAGGCCGGCTGGTCGAAGCTGACGCGCACATGGCTCTGGGCTGCGAGGTTGTAAATCTCGTGCGGGCGGATCTGGCGGATCAGCCGCGCCAGGCCACTGGCGTCGGAAAGATCGCCGTAGTGGAGTTCGACGCAGGGATCGGTGCCATGGATGAGGTGCTCGATCCGCTCCGTGCCGAAAGTGCTCGAGCGGCGCCGCAAGCCGTGGACCGCATAGCCCTTCGAGACGAGGAGTTCGGCGAGGTACGAGCCGTCCTGGCCGGTCACGCCGGTGATCAACGCGCGTCGCTGCATCGAAGCTGTTCCTGGTGTCGTCGCCATGCTGTCGCCATCCGTGGCTGGGTCGGAGGGTCATCCGGCCGGGGCACGCGCCCGTACCTAGACCTCTGCCGCGGGGACCGTACCAGGGGCACCGCCGAACCCCAAGGCCACTTCCGCGGGTGAACTCCCCCGCTGCGGCCCGCGGCGCGACCGGAACGGCACCCGCTGCCATCAGGCCGCGCGCCGCAAGCCGCCCGTCAGCAAGCCGGCGTAGACGGCCGCATAGCCACGCGCCATCCGCTCCCAGGAAAAGCTCCGCGCGTGTTCCCTGGCCCGTTCGGCGGCAGCGGGATCGGAGTGATACCGACCCATCCCCGACCAGTAGGCGGCGGCGAGGGCATCGCCATCGTAGGCATCAAAGAAATAGCCGTGGTCGCCGGCGATCTCCGGAAGGCTCGTCCGCCGCGACATGAACACCGGCTTTCCGCACAGCATCGCCTCCAGAACCGGAAAACCGAACCCCTCGGTGAGCGACGGGAAGAGGAAGGCCTCGCAGTTTTCGTAGAGCCACTGCCGGTCGGCGTCGCTCACCTCGCCAGGGAGTGCCACCCGGTCGCCGAGCCGTCGCGCCGCCACTTCGCGCTCGAGGTAATCCCCGTACGGCGTCGCCTTCTTGCCGCCAATGACGAGGCGCTGCCCCGGAAGCTTTTCGAGGAGATCGAGGAGAACGTGGAAGTTTTTGTGGGCCAGGCAGTTCCCCACCGTGAACAGGAACGGACCGGGGGGGAGGAAACCGGGCCGGGACGTCGAGGCGGGAGCCGGCAGGGGAACCCCGAGCGGGACGACATGGACAGGCTTGTCGTGCAGGACCAGATGCCTGGCGACGTCCTGCGCAACAAACAGCGAATCGGTGACGATCACGGCGGCGCGGTCGATCTTCCGCTGGATATCGGCGAGCTTCCGCGCAGCCGTGGCGAATTGCTCGTCGTGCGGGGCCTCGTGGAGGAAGTTCAGATCATGAATCGTGAGGATCACCGGCACGCGCGGATCGAGAGGCCAATAGCGCGACATCTGGTTCGTGGCATGCCAGGCCGCGAAGGCGGGGCGTCCCATCACCGGGCGGACGAGGGGGCGGTAGAGCCGCTGCACGGCCTCCTTCCTCCACGGCACAACTCCGAGCCTCCCGAACCGGCCGCCCGGCAGCGGCGCGATGTCGGCAAACCACGCCTCGGCCCCCCGGGGGAGAAAGAAAACCGGCTCGAAACGGTCGTCGGCGAGGGCGAGGAGCTCGCGGCCGAGGTGGAGGGAGAAGCGCCCCAGCCCGCAATTGATGTGCCGGAGCTTCTCCAAATCGATGACGACGCGCGGACGACCGCCCGGGCGACAATTCGACAGTGCAGGGCCTGGGGTCGACATCGAGCGATCCTCCGGGAAAGAGCCCCGATCTTGGCGACTCGGCCCCGAATCACAAAGAGCTTTTTCCCTGCCCTATTGGAGGGCGATTGAGCCGCGTCGGCGGCGAAAACCTGCGATTGCCGCGAACGGCCCCGATCGGCTACCAAACCGCTCCCGGTGGCGCCGGGGGTGAGAGGTTTCGGGCACCTCCCGCGCTTCGGTCGATCGCGGTCCGGCACTGAGGCACGAGGGACGACATGCAACCGATCATGGTGACGGGTGGCGCGGGGTTCATCGGCGGAGAGTTTGTTCGGCAATGGATCGCTGCCGAACAGGGGGGGGTGATCAACCTCGATGCCCTCACCTACGCCGGCAATCCCGACTCGCTCGCCCCCCTCGCCGGCAACCCGCGCCACGTCCTCGTCGTCGGCGACATCGGCGATCCATCCCTCGTCCGTGGTCTCCTCCAGCAGCACCGCCCGCGAGCGGTGGTCAACTTCGCAGCCGAGAGCCATGTCGACCGTTCGATCGACGGCCCGGCCGCCTTTGTGGCGACGAACGTTGTCGGCACGTTCCGGCTCCTCGACGAGGTCCGCCGCCACTGGACGGGGCTCTCCGGCGACCAACAGCGCGAGTTCCGCTTCCTCCATGTCTCGACCGACGAAGTCTACGGAACGCTCGGCTCCACCGGGCATTTCAGCGAAACGACCCCCTACGCCCCCAACTCCCCCTACTCAGCGTCGAAGGCGGCCAGCGACCACCTTGTCCGCGCCTACCACCACACCTACGGCCTCCCGACGCTGACCACCAACTGCTCGAACAACTACGGCCCCTTCCAGTTCCCGGAGAAGCTGATCCCGCTGATGATCCTCAACTGCCTCTCCGGCAAGCCGCTCCCGGTCTACGGCGACGGCGGGCAGATCCGCGACTGGCTCTACGTGAGCGATCACTGCCGGGCGATCCGCACCGTGCTCGACGGGGGCCGGGTCGGCGAGGTCTACAACATCGGTGGGGCCTGTGAGCGGACAAATCTCGAGGTCGTCCGCGAGATCTGCCGGACGGTCGACCGGCTGCGGCCTGATCTCCCCCACCGGCCGTCGGAGTCGCTGATCACCTCCGTCAAGGACCGCCCCGGCCACGACCGCCGCTACGCCATCGACTTCTCGAAGATCGAGGGGGAACTCGGATGGCGCCCGGCGGAGACGTTTGCCACCGGACTGGAGCGGACCGTCGCTTGGTATCTCGCCAACGGGGCGTGGGTCGAGAGGATCGCCACCGGTGGCTACCGCCAGGAGCGCCTCGGCCTCGGTGCCGGTGAGGCCCAGGCGGTCTGAACGGGGGTCAGTTGGCGGCGGAGTGGGGCCGGGACACGGAGCGATCCTCCCCGTCTTTCGGCTGCAGCCAGCGCCATACGATCACACCGGCGGCGGCCCCGAGGACCGGGGCGACAAGATAGATCCACAGGCTCTCCAGCCGGAGCGTGACCAGCGCCGGCGCCAGCGACCGGGCCGGGTTCATCGAGGCCCCACTCACCGGCCCGGCGAACAGCGCCTCGACGGCGATCACGGCACCGACCGCGACCCCGGCCATGATTCCCTTCTCCTTCGCCCCGGTGGCGACGCAGAGGATCACCACCATGAGGATCAGCGTCAGGAGCATCTCGAGGACAAACGACTGGAGCGC
Organism: Planctomycetia bacterium; assembly: GCA_037147115.1. Taxonomy (GTDB): domain Bacteria; phylum Planctomycetota; class Planctomycetia; order Pirellulales; family UBA1268; genus QWOP01. The sequence goes on from JBAWVV010000018.1 coordinate 14,331, forward strand.
GGCGCCGGCTGGGAGCGTGGCCCCGAGCGTGGCATGGTCGGGGAACAGGCCCCGGAGGACGAGGCTGGCGACCACCATCCCGCCACACTGCGCGGCGACGTAGGGGAGCACATCCCACCAGCGGAACCGTCCGGCCAGCGCGAAGCCGATCGTCACGGCCGGATTGAGGTGGCAGCCGGAGAGGTCGCCGAGGGCATAGATCAGCGCCATGACGACCAGCCCGAAGACGAGGGCCACGCCGACATGGGTGACATCGCCGCCGAAGAGATCGTCCGACACGATCGCCCCGGTGCCGATGAAGACGAGGACAAAACTCCCGAACGCTTCGGCGCGAAGCTTCCGGATGGCATCGGGCGACATGGTGGCATGTCCGGGGGAGGGGGAAAGAATCCACAGCATAGCGGTGTCCGGGCCGTGGAGGCCGGACGGTCAGCGGCCGGGGTCAGGAGCTTGGCGGCGGCCCGCAGGCCGTCGAGCCGCCTCACCGCCCATGACTCCAGGTCGTTGCGGCTGCTGTCGCCAGCCACGCTCCCGATCAGTTTCTCGAGGAACGCCTCTGCCTGTTCCGGCTTCCCCTGCTGGAGATAGAAGTCTTCAGGCCGCACCCCAGGCAGACCCCTGCTGCAGGGGGCCGCGGCGGCGCCCGCTACTTTGCCGCCAGGTAGTCGGCGATCCCCTGGCGCCAGTCGGGGAGGGTGATCCCGAGGGCCGCGAGCTTCGCCGTGTCGAGGACGCTGAAGGGAGGACGGGCGACAGGGCTGGGATACTCCCCTGAGGTGATCGCGGTCACGACCGTCGGCAGCCCCGCCTGGTGAAAAAGCTCCGTGGCGAACTCGTGCCAACAGGGGCCGCCGGCGTTCGTGGCGTGGTAGGTGCCAGGCGTGCCGTCTTCGAGCAGCGCCACGATCGCCGCGGCGACGTGCGGCACGTAGCTCGGCGTGCAGAACTGATCGGCGACGACGCGCACCTCCGGACGGTCGCGGGCCAGCACGAGCATCGTGTCGGCGAAGTTGCGGCCGCGGATCGGGCCCGACTCCCCCGCCGAGTAGAGGCCGCAGGTGCGCACCACTTGATGCCGCTCCCAGCCCCGGGCCGCCACCTCGCCGGCGAGTTTGCTCGCGCCATATTCGCCGAGCGGGCCGGTGGCATCGTCTTCGCGGTAGGGGGTCTTCCGCGCCGCATCGGCGCCGAAGACGTAATCGCTGCTGATCTGAACGAGGAGCGCGTCGACTTCGCAACAAGCGGCGGCAAGGGCCGTAACGGCATGGACGTTTGCGGCCCGGCAGGCGGCCGGCTCGGTCTCGGCCTTGTCGACGGCGGTCCAAGCGGCGCAGTTGATCACGGCGCGCGGGCGGAGCCGGCCGATGACGGCGCGGACGGCCGTCGGATCGGCGATGTCGAGGCTGCTCCTAGGCAGCGCCACGGCGCTGCCGCCGAGCAGCCGGCACAGTGTCCTCCCCAGTTGGCCAGATGACCCGGTAACCGCGATCGTGCCCGTCGTCGACATGTGCTGATCCCCCTGCCAATTCCTCGGCGGCGATCTGGACAAGGTAGCGGCCGTAGTCGTTGTTCATCTTCAGTCCGGCCGCCTCGAGGCCATCCCGCGACAGCCAGCCCATCCGATAGCCGATCTCCTCCAGGCAGGCGATCTTGAGCCCCTGCCGCTCCTGGATCGTCTGCACGAAACTGGAGGCCTGCATGAGCGAGTCGGGGGTGCCGGTGTCGAGCCAGGCGAAGCCGCGGCCGAGGGTCTCGACCCGGAGGGCCTTCTCCTCCAGATAAACGCGATTGAGATCGGTGATCTCCAGCTCCCCGCGCGGGCTCGGCTCGAGCGCCGCGGCAAGGTCGCAGACCCGCGCGTCGTAAAAATAGAGCCCTGGCACGGCATGATGGCTCTTCGGCACCGTCGGCTTCTCCTCGAGCGACACCGCGCGCCCGGCCGCGTCGAACTCGACGACGCCGAACCGCTCCGGATCACGGACGGGATAGGCGAAGATCGTCGCCCCGTCCTCCCGGTCGGCCGCGCGCCGCAGGATGTCCTGGAAGCCGTGCCCGTAGAAAATGTTGTCACCGAGAACGAGCGCGGCGCGGGAGCGCTTGAGGAACTCGCGGCCGATCACAAACGCCTGTGCGAGCCCCTCCGGCCGCGGCTGCTCGGCATAGGAAAGCGTCACGCCGAATGCACTGCCGTCGCCGAGAAGGCGCTGGAAGTGGGGGAGGTCGTGCGGCGTCGAAATCAGAAGGATGTCGCGGATCCCGGCGAGCATCAGCGCCGAGATCGGATAGTAGACCATCGGCTTGTCGTAGATCGGCAGGAGCTGCTTCGAGATCGCCAGCGTCATCGGATTGAGCCGCGTGCCGGCCCCACCGGCCAGCACGATCCCCTTCAGTGGCGGATGGAAAGGCTGGCCGCCCGCGTGGAGCGGCTCAGTGCCGGCAAGGGTCAGGCCATGGTTCGACGACGCGCCGCGCGGGGGGGACATGGTGCAGCCCTGGGATGGTGGGAACGGGTCTGAGCGTCAGGATCGATCGGCCACAACAAGTCAGGCACTCGCCCGATGGGGCATGCCACCGTCGATACGAAATGGCGAGGTCTCGTCACACTCGTGCCGGATCTCGTCGACCTGCTCCTTCTTGCCCGGCCCGGCATAGAGCCGGTTGGGTCCATTGAACACCCAGCCAGGCACGGGGCTGGTGTTGCGGTAGGCGTGGACGACCCCCGGCGGGATCGTCACGGCGCAGGGATTCGACTGGCCGCAGATCGTGCGAGTGTGGAGCCCGTAGGTCGGCGAACCCTCACGGGCGTCCCACAGAAGCAGTTCGAAATCGCCCGGGCCGATGAAGGCGAAGTAGTCGGTCTGATCGACATGCTCGTGCGGCCCACGGGCCACGCCCGGCTGCGTCTGGCTGACGTAGGCCATCACCGGATGGAGTGCGGAGGCGAGCTCATCCTCGCGGTAGATCTCCACGAGCCAGCCACGGGAGTCGGCGTGGCGGTTGAGCGCCTTGAACGTGACGTCGGCAATCGCCGCCGGATCGGCGGAGGTGGTGCGAACCGTGAACGACGGCATGCGAGATCTCGAGGGGAAGGGTGGGCGGCAAACCCGTACCGCCAGGGTCCGCCCGTTCCGGGAAGGTAGGTACCTGATTCGGCAGGCCACGCCCAGAGAGGTTTCCAAGTCCGGCGGCGCGCCCCTTCCTCGCGTTCCCTTTCGCCTTGGCAGAGTGGTGAATCGGGGATGAATGGGCAGGACGCGGACCTGCCCCAGGGCATCCGGCGAAAAAAGCTGGTCTGGAGCGCACCAGCCCTTTCCGCCGATACAGTCGTTAGAAACGGATCATTCTCTGGCGTCAGCCCATGTTCAATCGGCACCACACCTCGACCGTCCGGCACCGTCACCGCCTCCGTGATCCAGGGTCATCCCCCCGGATTTTTCTGGCGCGTGACTGGATCCACATCCAGGAAGACGAGACTCCCTGCGCCCCGCTGGGCCGCGCCGGGGTGGACCAGCCCCACCGTTTCCAACCGCCTGCGCTCGGCGCAATCGTCCCGCTGCCGGAGGGGGTGCCGCGGCCGACGTTTTCGGTCATGCTGCCGACCTACGAGCCGGATCAACGGCTCGGCCGGTCGCTCGCGGCGGTGCTCGCGCAGGCCCCCGAACCGGCGGCGATGCAGATCGCCGTGGTTGACGACGGTTCGCGGCAGGTTGATGTCCGCGCGCTCGTCCGCTCCTTCGATCCCGGCGGCCGTGTCGAGGTTCTCCTCAATCCGTCTCGCATCGGGCTGGCCGGCAACTGGAACCGCTGCCTGTCGCTCGCCCGCGGGAGGCTCGTCCACCTCCTCCACCAGGACGACCACGTCCTCCCCGGGTTCTACGACCGCATCGGCCATGCCTTCCGGGCCGCCCCCACCATCGGGATGGCGTTCTGCCGCAGCCGGATCGTCGACGGCGACGACCGTCTCATCAAGACCGCGTCGCGGCAGCAGTGGACCGCCGGCGTGCTCGCCGGCTGGCTGTCGAGGATCGCCGAGCGTCAGCGGGTGCAGACGCCGGCCGCCGTGGTCGCGCGCAGCACCTACGAGCGGATCGGGGGCTTCCGCACCGATCTGTGTCACGCGCTCGACTGGGAGATGTGGGTGCGGATCGCCGCCGCCTGCCCGGTGTGGTACGACCCGCGCGCGCTCGCCGTCTACCGCCGACATCGGGGGAACGAATCCCACCGCCTTCTCAACAGCGGTGCGGTATGGCCCGACCTCCTCCAGGCGATCGAGCTCAACGCCAGCCTCCTTCCGGCGGTCGATCGGGAACGGGTCCGGGAGCGCAGCGCCCGCTGGTACGCCGGCTCGGCGCTGCGAACGGTCGAAAAGCAACTGGCGCGGGGCGAGCTCGACGCCGCCAGACAGACGCTCGACCACCTCCCCGACATCCTCCGCCTCCTCCCCGGCGGCGGCGACCGCAGCGCGCCGCTGCGCCGTGTCGGCCGGCTCCAGGAACGGCTGCGGACGGCCCGCCGTCGGGCGGCCTGAACCACCGCCCGCTCCGGCGGTTCCCCGGCCACCGCGAGCACTCCTGCCATGCGCCGTGCGATCATCCTCGCGCATCACGATCCCGACGGGATCATCGACCCGCATGTCATCCACGCCCTCCGCGCCTACCGAGCGCTCGCGGACAGGCTGGTGGTCGTTTCGACGTCGCTGCGCCGCCTCCCCGACGACCTCGTGGGAACCGTCGACACGTTCCTGCCGCGCGAGAACGTCGGCTACGACTTCGGCAGCTGGCAGGCCGGCCTCCGTATGCTCTCCCCCTCCGGAGGCGTCGACGCGGCGGGATTCGACGAGGTGGTGTGTGTCAACGACAGCGTCTACGGGCCGCTGTTCGACCCGGCGCCGATGTTCACCGATCCCCGCACGGCAGGGGCTGACCTGTGGGGGATGGTGATCTCCACGCAGCCCCCCCGCCACGGCGGTCGACTGCCGCGGCCCCACCTCCAATCCTGGTTCCTCGCCGCCCGACGAGCGTTGCTCGCGTCAGCGTGCTGGAGGGATTTTTGGAGCGGCGTCGTCCCCCAGCCAACGAAGGACGACGTCATCAGCCGCTACGAGGTCGGGCTGTCGGAGCAGGTCATGGCGGCCGGCTTCCGGATCGCGGCCCTCTACGACGCCGGCAGGGAAGCCCCTCCCGGATGGCGCGACGTGGTGCCCGACCTTTCCGCACAAAGACCTTTTGCCACCTGGCGGCTCCTGCGGAAAATCCGCCGCCCGTTCCACAATCCCGCCGAGCTCCTCCCCCGGCGGTTGCTCGCCGCCGGGATTCCCTATGCCAAGGTGTCGCTTCTCCGGGTCAACCACTACCGGCTCGCGCCGCAGGCGGTTCGCGCGGCGATCCGGGCGGTGGCAGGGGGCTTCGATCCGGGGCTCGTGGAGCGGCATCTGGCGCGAACCGCACGGCAGGGTGAGTGACCCCGCCCGCAGAAACCCTACCAGCCGTGGCGGGAACGGCGATCGGTTGGAAACCCCGGCGAGGGTGTGCGATAGTGTTGTTTCGGCGGGCCGCAACCGCCCCCGGCCCGATTGCGAAAAGGAAGACCGGCATGAAAATCCATGAATACCAGGCGAAGGAACTCCTCCGCGCCGCCGGCGTACCGGTGCTCGCAGGAAGGGTGGCCAGCACCCCCGAGGAGGCCGCCGCTGCGTTCACCGCCCTCGGCACGCCGATCTGCGCGGTCAAGGCCCAGATCCATGCCGGCGGCCGCGGCAAGGGGATGGTGAAGGGCTCGACGCAGCGCGGCGTGGAGCTCGCCAAGAACGCTGACGACGCGGCGCGGATCGCCAAGGGCCTCCTCGACCAGACCCTCGTCACGATCCAGACCGGCCCCGAGGGGCACGTCGTTCATAAGGTGTTCGTCGAGAGCGGATGCGCCATCGAACGCGAGCTGTACTGCGCGATCCTCGTCGACCGGCAGGCCGGATCGCCGGTTCTGATTGCCAGCACTGCCGGCGGCATGGACATCGAGGAGGTGGCGGCGAAGACCCCGGAGCTGATCATCACCGAGCCCTTCGACCCGGACCGCGGCCTCTCCGCTTGGCAGACGCGCGTCCTCTCGGCCCGCCTCGGTCTCCCGACGGCGAGTTGGAGAGCCGCGGAGCAGTTCTTCAAGGCGCTTACGAAGGCCTTCGTAAACCTCGACGCGTCGCTCCTCGAGATCAACCCTCTTGTCCTCGCGAAGGACGGCACGATGGTCGCCCTCGACGCCAAGATGACCTTCGACGACAACGCGCTGTTCCGCCACAAAGATGTTGCCGCCCTCCGCGACGAGAACGAGGAGGATCCTGCCGAGACGCGGGCCGCCGCCGCCGGGCTCTCCTACGTGAAGCTCCATGGCACGATCGGCTGCCTCGTCAACGGCGCCGGCCTCGCCATGAGCACCATGGACCTCGTCAAATACCACGGCGGCGAACCGGCCAACTTCCTCGATGTCGGCGGTGGCGCTGATGTCAAGCAGGTCACCGAGGCGTTCCGAATCATCCTCTCCGACAAGAACGTCAAGGCGATTCTCGTCAACATTTTCGGCGGAATCATGCGTTGCACGACGATCGCCAACGCCCTCATCGAAGCCTCGAAGACAGTCGGGTTCACCGTCCCTCTCGTCGTCCGCCTCGAGGGGACCGAGGTCGAGGAGGGGAAGAAAATCCTCGCCAACAGCGGCACGACGATCATCACCGCTGACGGCCTCACCGACGCCGCCAAGAAGGTCGTGGCCGCGTCCAAGGGGCTCAAGGCCTGATCGTCGCGACGGTCGGCAATCGCTCCCCTCCTTCACCCGAAATCCACCCTCTCCTCTCCACGCCTCCCGGCTATCACACCACCATGAGCATCCTCGTCAACCGTGACACCCGCGTCATCTGTCAGGGCATCACCGGCAAGGTGGGGGAGTTCCACACCCGCGGCTGCCTCGACTATGGAACGCGGATGGTCGGCGGCGTGACGCCCGGCAAGGGGGGAGAAACGGTCGCCGATCTGCCCGTCTTCGACACCGTTGCCGAGGCAGTCGCCGCCACCGGCGCAAACGCCACGATGATCTTCGTGCCGCCAGCCTTTGCTGCCGACGCGATTCTCGAGGCGGTGGGGGCGGAGATCCCGTTGGTGATCGCGATCACCGAAGGGATCCCAGTGCTCGACATGGCGCGCGTCATGCCGGTGGTGCGGGCATCGAAGAGCCGGCTCATCGGCCCCAACTGCCCCGGCGTGATCACCCCGGGGCAGTGCAAGATCGGGATCATGCCCGGCTATATCCACACGCCTGGCCACGTCGGCGTGATGAGCCGCTCCGGCACGCTCACCTACGAGGCCGTCTGGCAGCTGACCCAGCTCGGCCACGGCCAAAGCAGCTGTGTCGGGCTCGGTGGCGATCCGCTCGTCGGCTCGAGCTTCATCGACATCCTCGCTCTCTTCGAAGCCGATCCCGACACCCACTCGATCCTCATGATGGGGGAGATCGGTGGCTCCGCTGAAGAGGAGGCGGCGGAATTCGTGAAGCACCATGTCACGAAGCCGGTGGCCGCCTTCATCGCCGGCCAGACCGCCCCGCCGGGGAAGCGGATGGGCCATGCCGGCGCGATCATCTCCGGCGGCAAGGGAACGGCAGAGGCCAAGCTGGCCGCCCTTGAAAGTGCCGGCATCGAGGTCGCGGCCAGCCCCGCCGACATGGGGGCCGCGATGGTCCGGGCGATCGAGCACAAAAACAAGAAGAAGTAATGGACGTCGACCTCTTTATCCCCTGCTACGTCGACCAGATGAACCCGCGGGTGGGGATGGCCGTGGCCACGGTCCTCGAACGCCTCGGCCATGCGGTCAACTTCCGCCCCGCCCAGACCTGCTGTGGCCAGCCGAGCTTCAATTCCGGCTACTGGGAGGAGGCCCGCACGGTCGCCATCCGGGCGCTCGATGTCTTCGAAGGGGCCGGCGCGATCGTCGGACCAAGTGGCTCCTGCGTGGCGATGATGCGCGTCTTCTACCCGGAGCTCCTGGCCGGCACCCCGCATGAGCAGCGGGCCCTCGATCTCGCCTCCCGGACGTTCGAGTTCGGTGAGTTCCTCGTCGATCGCCTCGGCGTCACCGATGTCGGCGCCCGCTTCCCCCACCGCGTCACCTACCACGACGGCTGCCACGGCCTCCGCGAGCTGCGGATCAAGACGGCGCCGCGGAGCCTCCTCGCGGCCGTCGCGGGGCTGGAGTTGGTGGAGTGCGACGAGCCGGAGAGCTGCTGTGGCTTCGGTGGTCTGTTCAGCGTGAAGTTCCCGATGATCTCGACCGCGATGGCGGAAGTAAAAGCCGGGTCGCTCGCCAGGACAGAGTGCGACTGGATCGTGTCGAGCGATCCGAGCTGCCAGCTCCAGATCGACGGCTGGCTCTCCCGGCAGGGAAAGAAGCCCCGCACGATCCATCTGGCCGAGGTGCTCGCCTCGAACTGAGGATCCCCGGCAGCG
>JBAWVV010000019.1:0-22578 GCA_037147115.1 Planctomycetia bacterium
CCACGGTGGTACTCCCACCCCCGCTCCCCGCCGCTGCGCCATCTCCGCGCTCCACCGCCACCCGGCGGATCGTCTACGAGCCCCCGGTGCGGCGCTGGCGCCCCGGCCTGGCCGGTCTGATGAGCCTCTTCGTGCCCGGGCTGGGCCAACTCTACAAGGGGCAATGGCTCAATGCCGTCGCCTGGTTCCTGGTCGTCGCTGCCGGTTACGCGGCCCTGGTGATCCCAGGGATCCTCCTCCACGCCTGCTGCATTCTCGGGGCCTTCAGCGGCGACCCCTGGACGAAGGGGCGGACGGTCTACGTCGATGACGGCGTCCCGGCCCGCGGCCAGCGGATCTGACCGAGCCGCTCGGCCGGTTGGTCGCCAACCCGGCCCCAAGTCAGCGAAGTCGACGGAATACCGACTGTGGCCCCCGCGGCAAACGGTACGCTTGCGGTTAACGCTCAACCGCGACCGCGACCCTTCCAACGCCCCAACAAAGAGTTTGCATTCCCGCATGCCCCAATCCACGCAGCCCCAGCCCAGCCCGGTTTCCGACCGCTGGCTCGGGGTTCATTTTGCCTTTGCGATCACGCTCAGCGCGTTTCTCCTCTTCCAAGTCCAGCCGATCATCGGGAAGTTCATCCTTCCCTGGTTCGGCGGCTCGCCGGCGGTCTGGACGACCTGCATGCTCTTCTTTCAATGCCTCCTCTTTGCCGGCTACGCCTACGCGCACGCCAGCATCCGCTTCCTTCCCCGCGCGGCCCAGATGGGGCTCCATATCGTGCTGCTGGTTCTCGCGGTGGCCCTGTTCTCCATCGCCCCCGATCCGGCCTTCAAGCCGAGCGACAGCAGCGACCCGACGTGGCGGATCATCAAGCTCCTCTCGTTCGCCGTCGGCCTCCCCTACTTCATGCTGGCAACGACCGGTCCGCTCGTGCAGGCCTGGTTCAGCAGGGTGTTCCCCGGGAAGTCGCCCTACCGGCTCTACTCCCTCTCCAACATGGGCTCGTTTGCCGCCCTCCTCACCTACCCGTTCTTCTTCGAGACCATCTGGGGCGTGCGGACGCAGACCTTTGTCTGGCGGGTCGCCTTCGCCGTGTTCGCCGTCGCCTGCGCCGCGATCGCCTATCTCTCCTTCCGGCACAGTGCCAAGGCCGACGGCGCCCGGGAGGCCCGCGCCGCCGACCCCGGCAGCGGCATCGCCTGGTTCCACCCGATCTCCTGGGTCCTCTTTCCCGCCTGGGCCTCGATGGTGTTCCTGGCCACAACGAACCACATGTGCCAGGACGTGGCACCGATCCCCTTCCTGTGGATTGTCCCTTTGAGCCTCTACCTCCTCACCTTCATCATCTGCTTCGACCACGAGGCTTGGTATCTGCGGCGCACGACGGCGCTGCTCATGCTGGCGGCGGTCGTGGCCGTGGCCGGCGACAGCCTCTTCTACTTCCTCCGCGACGGCCTCGATGGGATCGGATTCAGCCACCGGATGCCCTATTGGCAGGAGGTGATCCTCCTGTCGACGACGATGTTCCTGATCTGCATGGTCTGCCATGGGGAGATCGTGCGGATCCGCCCCCACGCCGACCATCTCACCCTCTTTTACATGCTCGTATCGCTCGGTGGGGCGCTCGGGGGCGTGTTCGTCAGCCTCATCGCCCCCCGGCTGTGGACCGACTACCACGAGTGGAGCCTGACGATCTACGGCTCGCTCCTCCTGGCGATCGCCGTCCTCCTCACCGCGTCGCTGAAGCAAGCGAAGGGCGACGCCGGGGAGAAGGGCGAAGCGTGGAAGTACGCTCTCGCTGCCCTCGGCGCGGTGGGTGGGCTCCTCCTCTTCCGCACCTGGATGACCGATCCGGCCCGCTACATCGATCAGGCCCGCAACTTTTACGGTGTCAGCCAGATCGCGGAAACCGACGTCGGCACCCCCCTCCATCACCGCACGATGTGGCACGGCGGCACGGCCCACGGCAAGCAATACGTCTCCGACGACATCGCCAAGCGTCGCATCCCGCTGGCCTATTATGGCGAGCACACCGGCATCTCCAAGGCGATCCATGCCTTCGACGCCAAGGCCAGCGCCCGAATCTGCACGATCGGCCTCGGCATCGGCACGACCGCGGCCTACGCCAGGCCGGGCGACTCCTACCGCTTCTACGAGATCAACGACGAGGTCATCCGTCAGGCGAAAACGCTCTTCACTCACCTCGCCGACTGCCCGGCGGAGAAGGAGCTCGTCGCCGGCGATGCCCGGCTGATGCTCGAACAGGAGCTCCAGCAGGGAGGGAGCCACCGCTTCGACGTGATCGCCGTCGATGCCTTCAGCGGCGACTCCGTGCCGACGCACCTGATCACGACCGAGGCGATGCAGCTCTACGTCGATCACCTCGCCGACAAGAACGAGGGGATCATCTGCATGAACATCAAGAACCGCTACATCGACCTCTGGCCGGTGGTGAAGGGACTGGCCCGGGAGCACGGGCTGAAACTGCGGCGGATCACCGCTCCGCAGGACAGCGAGCGGCTCTTCTATGAGACCGACTTCGTCCTCCTCACCAACAACGAGGCCTTCCTCGCCAGCACCACCGACGTGATGCCGACGGGGGTGAACCTCGACAAGGAGGTGCCGCTGTGGCGGGACGACTTCAACAACCTCTCCCAGATCCTCAAGTGATGCCGGGGTGATCCCCCGGGATGGCCGGCGGGATTCGTGGGGCGACCGTCCCGCGGACTTCCTCCTTGCCCTCGGGGGATCCCGGGATCCATAATCCTTTTTCAGTTGGGACCGTAGCTCAACGGTCAGAGCAGGGGACTTGACGGGCACCACCTACACGGACTTTCCGCAGGGTGAGGCCCCACGGGTTGCCGCCGCGCTCGCCGAACGCCCCACGGGGGGTGGCCGGGGCCGGCGGTAGAATCTGCCAAACTCGGGGAACGCTTCGTCGCCGTCGGCATCCGCCGGGGGTGACATGCCAATCCCGAGCCAAGCCGTCGGGGCCGGTGCGAACCGGTCGTGACGGAAGGTGTAGAGGCCAGACGGCAGACGCATCCCGCCGGGGGCGGGGCGAAGGTATGGTCCAGACCACGAACCCGAAAGGGGCGGCGAAAGCCGAAGTGGGAGGCATAATCCCTTGGTTGCAGGTTCGAATCCTGCCGGTCCTATTTTTCCACACCCGCCGGACAGGCTGCTCCCTGCGGGGACGGGCTCACGATGACTGATCACGATCATGAGGCCACCGACGGCCAACGGCCGACAAAGCCGACCAATCTGACGTTCGTCAACATCCCTCTGTCGACCGAGCCGCGCGAGACTGACGAGCGGTCGTTCGTCCTCCGGCCATCGGGGATCGCGGGCGTCGGAGTGTTCGTCACGCATCCGGTCCGGAAGGGGGCCTATCTCGCCCTGTTCCTCGACGACACGGTCCGCCGCGTCACCTACGCCGAGATGGAGAAAGACCCTCAACTGAAGGCCTTCTGTCTTGTCTACGGAGTCGAGCGGGAGGAGCACTGCTGCGTACCGCACAGCTTCTCGAAGATGGAGGTGGGGTGGTTCCTCAACCACTCCTCCACCCCGAGCGCCGAGCGCAACGATGGCTGGCGCGCCGCCCGCGACATCGAGGCCGGCGAGGAGATCACGATCGACTACCAGGCCTGCTAGCAGGCCCTGCCCCGGGGAAGCGACAGCGATGCTGCTTGTGAAGACGTACCTCGACCGGAGCCCGATCGCGGGGGTCGGGCTGTTCGCTGCCGAGCCAATCCCCGCGGGGACGCTCATCTGGAAGCTCTCCGACGTCGACATCGTGATCCACCAGCGCGACCTCGACGCCCATGGACTCACCGACCTCCAGCGGGCGTTCTTTGAGTCGCACGCCTACACCAACGGCAACACCTACTACCTCTGCATCGACGATGCCCGGTTCATGAACCACTCGCGCGACGCCAACACCCACGAGAACGGGCAAAGCAGCATCGCCAGCCGCCGGATCGAGGCCGGCGAGGAGATCACCTGCAACTACGGCAACTTCGACGACAGCAAGCGCCATCTCGAGTATTGCAAGCCGAAGGATGCCTGATGGCCGTCCCCGCGGCGCCGCATCCCACTCCGCCATCCCACAGGATCCATCATGCCCCGCCCCGTCGCGACGCTCCTGATCGGCCTGCTCCTCGTCCCCGCGCTGACGGCATCGGCCCAGAACTGGCCCGATTGGCGCGGGCCGAATCATGACGGCACGGCGGAGGCCACCGGCCTGCCGACCGACTGGACGAAAGAGGGGAAGAATGTCCTGTGGCGGACCCCGCTCCCCGGTCGGGCCGGCGCTACGCCCTGCGTTTGGGGGGATCGCATCTTTCTCACCAGCAACGACGGCGATGACCTCGTTGTGCTCGGGCTGTCGACGGAGGATGGGCGAATCCTCTGGAAGAAGCAGGTGGGGAGCGGCAACCAGGACGCGCGGGCCGGCGAGGGCAACTCCGCCTCTCCCTCCCCGTCGACCGACGGCAAGCATGTCTGGAGCTTCTTCGGCACCGGCATCCTCGCCTGCCACACCATCGACGGCGACGAGGTGTGGAAGACCGACATCAACGAACGCTTCGGGCGGATCGACATCCAATTTGGGATGACCTCGACGCCGGTCCTCGACGGCGGTGCGCTCTATCTCCAGCTCATCCACGGCCCGATGAAGCTCGACGACCAAACCCGCACGGGGAAGGTCGTCAAACTCGACGCCGCGACGGGGAAGACGATCTGGGAGGTCGAACGCCCCACCGACGCCCAGTTCGAGTGCAAGCACGCCTACGCCTCGCCGGCTGTTTACCGGGATGGCACGCGGGAGTTCCTCGTTGTCCACGGTGCCGATTGCATCACCGGCCACGCCCTCGGCGACGGCCGGGAGCAGTGGCGGTTTTCGAAGCTCAACGGCCCCACCGGCACCAATCCCAAGCCGCACGATCCGACGTTCCGCTTCGTCGCCTCCCCGGGCATCGTCCCGGGGTTGATCGTCGTCCCGACGGCCAAGGGGGGCCCGACGGTGGGGCTGAAGGTCTCCGCCGCGCTGTCGGGCGATTGCTCCGACAAGCCGGAGGTGATCGCCTGGGTCCACCCACGGACCCCCGACGTGAGCACACCACTCATCGCCGATGGCCTCGTCTATCTCCTCCATAACGACGGCAAGCTCCAGTGCCTTGACGCCGCCACCGGCGCTGAACTTTGGTTCGAGCGGACCCACACCGGCCAGCATCGGACCAGCCCCCTCCTCGTCGACGGCCGGCTGTGGTTCGGATCGAACGACGGCTGGGTGTCGATCGTGAAGGCGGGCCGGACTTTCGATCTGGTCAATTCGCTCGAGCTCGGAGAGCCGGTAACCGCGTCGCTCCTGGTTGCTGACGGCGTTCTCTTCGTCCGTTCCTCCGACGCCCTCTACGCCATCGCTGGACAGCGCTGATCGGCGACAAGCAGGCCGAATGAAGATCGTCGTTTGCCTTTCCCGGGCATGACGGAGATACTTCGGTTCTCACCAGACGCCACCAAGGGATTCTTTCCGCGGAATCCCTCCCCGCCCGGCGCCAGTTGCTCCCCGCCCGACGCTCGTTGCTCCCTGTCCGACGCCCAAATCCCGGGTCGGCCTATCGGCGCTTTCATGCACATGATCTGCGAGCCCACCGCGGCATGGCCTGTCGACCAACCGGTCGATGTCGTGGCCGTGCAAGACATCCTCGACGATGAACCGGTCTGTCGCTCGATTTGGGATCTCGTCACCGGTCAATTCCGCACCCGCGGCAAGTTCCTCGCCATCTGGCCCGGCGTGCGCCATGTCGTCCTCCATCGCGATCCAGACCGCGCGATCGATGGATTCCTCCTCGTCACCGAGATGGTGAACTGGCAGTTGGACTACGTCGTCGTCCGCGATGACGCCCGCGGCAAGGGGATCGCCTCAGCGCTGGTGCGCGGGGCGCTCAACGCGGCCTGCCTCCGTCGCGTCCCGTACGTGATGCTCACCTGTGCCGATGAACTCGCGCCCCTCTACGAAGGCTGCGGCTTCAAACCGGTAGCCGTCGCGCCCCGGCTGTCGAACTGATCGAGCCTCCCCCCTGACCGTCGATCCGTTCGCAGGATCCTCCCTTTGCCCCCCCGGAGACTCCTGCCATGTGCGGCATCATCGCGTTTACCGGTTCGCTCGACGTCATCCCGATCCTCCTCGAGGGTCTGCGGCGCCTCGAGTACCGCGGCTACGACAGCGCGGGGATCGCAACGGTCGATGAGGCGGGAATCCACGTCCGCAGGCGGTCTGGCCGAATCGCCGCGCTAGCCAGCGCGCTCGACGACGAACCGCTGGCCGGCACCTGCGGGATCAGCCACACCCGCTGGGCGACGCACGGTCCGGCCACGGAGCGCAACGCCCACCCGCATGTCGACGGGGCCGGGGACTTCGCGGTGGTCCACAACGGTGTCATCGAAAACTATCTCCAACTGCGGCAGCAACTCGAGGATGACGGCGTCGTCTTCCGCTCCGACACCGACACCGAGGTGCTCCCCCACCTCATCGCCAGATTTTGGTCGGGGGATCTCGTCGCGGCGGTCACCCGGGCGACGGAGGTCGTCCGCGGCACCTACGGCCTCGCGGTCGTCAGTCGCCATGCCCCCGGAACGATCGTCGGTGCCCGCCTCGGCAGCCCGCTGGTGATTGGCATCGGCCCCCACGGGCACTCGATCGCCTCCGACGCCGGCGCGTTGGCCAACCATGCCGAGAAGGTCGTCTACCTCGCCGACCGGCAGGTGTGCCGGATCGACGCGAAGGGCTGGTCGGTGTCGACCCGTGGCGCCGCCGCCGTCGACTGTGCGACCCATGACCTGCGGCAGTTGGTGGACGTGGAAGACGCCGATCTCGGGGGTTTCCCCCATCACATGCTCAAGGAGATCTACGAGCAGCCCGAAACGCTCACCAACGCGATGCGGGGGCGGCTCGACGATGCCGATGCGACGGCCCGCTTCGGTGGGCTGAATCTCGATCCACGGCAGCTTCGCGGCGTGGAGCGGATCATCATGACCGCCTGTGGCACGAGCTACCACGCTGGATTGGTGGGCGAATACTTATTTGAGGAACTGGCGAGGATCCCCGTCGAGGTCGAGTACGCCAGCGAGCTGCGCTACCGCAATCCACCGGTCGATCGCAACACGATCACGCTGGCGATCACCCAGAGCGGCGAGACCGCCGACACGCTCGCGGCCCTGCGAGAATCGAAGCGCATGGGCCATACCACGCTCGCCATCTGCAACACGGTGGGGAGCAGCATCGCCCGCGAGGCCGACGGCGGTGTGTACCTCCACGCCGGCACCGAAGTGGGGGTGGCGAGCACCAAGGCCTTCACGTCGCAAGTCTGCGTGCTGGCGATGCTCGCCATCTACTTCGGCCGCACCCGGCACCTCTCCGTGTCTCAGGGGGAGCGCCTGATCGCCGAATTGCGTGCCCTGCCCGATGCCGTGCGCGCGGCGCTTCGCTGCCACGAGGTCGTGAAGCAGGTGGCCCAGCGCTACTCCCATGTCCGCAATGTCCTGTACCTCGGTCGGCAGTTCCTCTATCCGGTGGCGCTCGAGGGGGCCCTCAAGCTCAAGGAGATCAGCTACATCCACGCCGAGGGGTATCCGGCCGCGGAGATGAAACACGGGCCGATCGCGCTGGTCGACGAGGAGACGCCGAGCGTGTTTCTCGTGCCGCGCGGGCAGGTGTTCGACAAAGTGATGTCGAACATGCAGGAGATCAAGGCCAGGCGTGGCCCCGTGATCGCCATCGCCAGCCCCGATGATCGCGAGGTGGCGAAGGTCGCCGACGATGTCATCCCGATCCCGGATGTCCCGGAATGGCTCCAGCCGATCGTGGCGGCTATTCCGCTCCAACTGCTCGCCTACGAAATCTCGCTCCTGCGCGGCTGCGACGTCGACAAGCCGCGAAACCTCGCCAAGAGCGTGACGGTGGAATGACGCGCCCTCACGCCAGCCGCCCGACGATCGCCTCGGCCAGGGCCGCCGCCGCCGCCGGGTGACGGCGGAGCCACAGCTCCGGCTCGATCAGCTCCAGCTCCATCACGGCCCACGCCCCGTCGGCACGGCGCACGAGATCGACCCTTCCATAGGCCGGGGGGGTTTCGCAGGCCGCCATTGCCGCCTCGGCCAAGCTGATCTGTGCCGCGGTCGGCGTGCAGGAATGGACCGTACCGCCGTGGTCGTCCTGGACGCGGAAATCTCCCGGCTTCGCCCGCTTCGTCAGGGCGTGCGTGAAGCGCCCGCCGACGATCACCAGCGTGTCCTCGCCATGGGTGACGATGTCGGGCTCGAACGGCTGGACGAGAAACGCCTCCCCGGCCAGGAGCGGGTTGATGATCCCGTCGACGCGCGCGGCCCCGGCGGCATCGA
This sequence comes from Planctomycetia bacterium, assembly GCA_037147115.1. Classification (GTDB taxonomy): domain Bacteria; phylum Planctomycetota; class Planctomycetia; order Pirellulales; family UBA1268; genus QWOP01. The sequence continues at coordinate 8,392 of JBAWVV010000019.1, forward strand.
AGCGGTGCGTGTGCCGGGCCCCACCGGAGACGGCCGGCTTCACGACCCCTTCCCTCCAGCCCTCGGCGGCGAGGATCCCGGCCAGGCCGGCGGTGGTGCCCTGCTCGAGAAACCGCGTCGGAACGACCGGCACGCCGCGGGCGGCGAGGTCAGCGAGATAGTGCTTGTCGAGATTCCAACGGACCGTCGCGGCGTCGTTGATCAGCCGCGCCACCGGCCCGACCCGGTCGAGCCAGGTGGTGAACTCCCCCTGTCGGTCGTAGTAGTCCCATGTGGTGCGGAAGACGACTGCGCGGAAGGCCCCCCAGTCGATCCGTTCGTCAGCCCAGTCGAGGCGCGCGCTCGCCAGCCCCCGGGCCGCGAGGGCTGCGGCGAGGAGCCGATCGTCGGCGAGGATGTTGCCGAGATACCAGTCCCCCGTGGGGGCCTCGGAGGCCGTGTAGCGGCTGTCGGTGAGGAGGGCGATCTCGGCGCGCGATCCGGCCATCCGGGGCACTCCATCTGGGTCATTCCCGGCGGTCGGCCGGACCGCGCGTGTGGAACGGGATCACCAATCGCCGACAGCCTGACCGTCGGCCGGGTGGCAAACGCTCGCCCAGGTGGCAGGGTTGATATCCCCCTGCACTGCTCGAACGCTGGCGTCACCGAGGGTCACGTTCATCCCGCCGTAATGCGGGGTCTGGGCCCGCGACGAATCACACGCTTTGATCCAGTGCGGCGCGGCCTGGAAGACGGCGCAGGCGGTGTAGCCGGCGGTCGATGGCGATTGCATCGTCTCATTGATGCAGAAGACGGGGCGCCAGCGGCTGTTGGAATCGCTCCACAGATTGCCGTTGGTGCTGGAATCGTCGGCATTGCCGCTCGAGCCGCAGGTGCCGTACTTCTCCGCCAAGAGGACAGTGCTCGTCGTCCCGTCGGGCATCGACTGCGAGATCCGCGAGCTCCCCTGGATGCGGGCCTCGGGGGTCGCGGCGGTGGGGTTGCCGAAGACGTTGTAGTTGACGGCATAGTTGCCGACGGCCCACTCCTTCGCCCCGCCGCTGGTGGTGCCCCCCATCCCTCCAGTGCTCGACATTTCCGTCGGGCAGAGATAGGTCGGGATCGAGACGGCGTAGATCGTGCCCGCCCCGGGGACCCCGGGCACCGGCGTGTAGACGGTCCGGTTGGCGAGATCGAAGAGGTTCCCTTGTTCGACGTAGGGGAGGAGCCACGTGAAGGCGGTAAATCCGGTCGACCCGCGATAGCCGTTGCCGGCCAGCGTGGCCAGATCCCGGCTCGACGGCGAGGCGACCGGCGGCAGGCCGCGCTTCGCGTCATTGATCGAATGGCAGGCAATGCCGAGCTGCTTGAGCTGGTTCTTGCACGACATGCTCCGGGCGGCCTCGCGGGCGGCCTGAACCGCCGGGAGGAGGAGGCCGACGAGGGTCCCGATGATCGCGATCACCACGAGCAATTCGACGAGCGTGAACCCGCTGGGGAGGCCCGGGGAGGTCTCCCGTGAAGACGCAACCGTGCGGGAACGGGGAGTGGAGGGAGTGAGGCCCATGGTTCGGTAGCTCCGGTGGGGAGCAGCGGGCCCTCGAGGCTGACGGGCCGCCTGACCCGACCGCTGCACGGGAACGCCGACGCGGCACGGAGCCCCATCGAGGGTCCGGGCCGCCATCAGAAGGGCGTTCCAGGTCGGGGCAGCCTATCTGGCCAGCAGGGTCGCCGCCATCGGGCCGGCGCCCAGCAGATTTCATGCCGTGAGCCCCTGCACGGGCCTTTTTAAAACCCACAAAACGAGGCCACGTCAAGACTTGCGCCGAGGTCTGAAGGCCCTTTTGGGGCCGCCGAGCCGGGCCGAAAAATTGCCTCAGCCACGGTCAGCGGGGCGCCGGCTCCAGCCACAATCGGGCCGTTCGCGGCGAAGGGACCCCGTAGCGAACTTCGATCGGCAGCCCCTCAGCCCCAGTACCCGAGGAGATCCCGTCACCCTCTTTGTCGCCCGGGACCGGCTTCAAGGCGGTCACGGCTACCGGCCTGTCGACCTCCGCCGACTGCCGCGCCGCCACCGACCCCAGCACCACGCCGAGCGCCGCGAGGGGGATGATCGCCCAGCGAGGCCGAGGCCCCCAGAAACCGACCGGTAATCGAGACATGACACGCCCTCTCCAGGATCGGGCACCGGGCCCCGGCCGAGGAAACGTAGGCCATGGAACGCCCCTCGGCAAATCTCCTCCGTGACTTGGGGGGGCGATCGGGCGCCCGTTTCTCCGGCCTCTCCCTGTCTGGCCGCAGAACCGGAAAAAACCCCCGGGGCGAATGAACCGGGGGAAAACGGCTTATACTGCCGTTGTCACTTCCCCGCATGAACGGCCCCCCATGTTCCGCCACATCGAATCAACCCGCCACGGCACCGTCGATGTCGTGAGGATTCTCGAACGTCGGCTCGTCGACGGGGCCCCGCTTGACGACCTCCGGGAAGAGATCGGCCAGGTGGTGGGAGCCCCCCGGGGAATCCATCTCCTCCTCGACCTCAGCAACGTCGAGTTCCTCGCCAGCGCCATGCTCGATACCCTCTGCCAACTCTACCGGCGGATCCACGCCGCCGGCGGTCAACTCCGGCTCTGCGGGATGAGGCCCTCGATCGCGGAGGTCTTCCGGACCACCAACCTCGAACGGCTGTTCCCCATCCACGCCGACGTCGACGAGGCGATGGCGAACTTCTGACCGCCCCCGACGAGAACCGGGGCCGCGGCCTGGATATACTGCGGTCTTCCATCCCATTCCCATTTCTTCCCTTCTTCTCTTCCATCCGAGGTCCATCGTCCATGAGCGACGCCTTTCGCAGGATCGACGTTTCCAAGCAGGAAAAAGCGGAGATCGCCAAGTTCAAGGACAAAAAGATCCTCGACGAGACCGCCCTCGATGAGCTGCGCGTGGAATTGGTGAGGTTGATCAACGACCGGCAGGGGCTGAACCTGCTCCTCGACTTCTCCAACGTCGAGTTCATGTCGAGCGCCGTCCTCGGCCTCCTCGGTCAGATCCACCGCAAGATGGGGACGCTCAAGGGGAAGCTGAAGATGTGCAGCATCCATCCGCAGATCTATGAGGTCTTCAAGCTCACCAACCTCAACAAACTGTTCTCGATCCACAAAGATCAGGCCGAGTCGTTGGCGAAGTTCTGATCCCCCGACCAAGCTGTCCTCCAGGCTGTCGCTGTCAGCAAATCAGCAGGGATTCCCCTCCACTGGCCCCATGACACCTTCTCGGGGTCGCCTTTCCCACCCCGTGGTGCCATGAGCGAAACCCCGTCCCCAGGCAGCGCCCCGAGTCCCTACCGCCCGCGCCACCGCGTCGATGTCCTCATCGCCGAGGACAGCCGGATCCAGGCGAAGATGCTGGAGAAGCGCCTCGTCGATGCGGGCCACACGGTCCGCTGGGCGATCAACGGCGCCAAAGCGGTCGATCTCCTTAAAGAAAAGCGGCCCGATATCATCATCTCCGACATCGAGATGCCGGAGATGAACGGCTACGATTTCTGCAAGATCGCCAAGACCGATCCGTCGTGGCAGACGATTCCGCTGATTCTCCTCTCGTCGCTCTCCGACCCGGTCGACATCATCCGCGGCCTCGAGGCCGGGGCCGACAACTACGTCACCAAGCCCTACGATCCCAACTACCTCCTCGGGCGCATGGATTCGCTCCTCGACACGCCGCTGGAGGCGGAATCGCCGAGCCCTGGCAGCGGGATGGAGGTGACGATCGCCGGGCAGAAGTTCAAGGTTCAGGCGGGCCGGCAGCAGGTGCTCAACCTCCTCGTCTCGATCTTTGAAAACGCGGTGACGAAGAACAAGGAGTTGATCGTCACCAATCAATCGCTCTCCGTGGCGAAGGATTCGCTCCAGAAGGCCTACCTCGAACTGACGACCTTCAACGAGCAGATCGAGCGCAGCAACAAGCGGATGACGCGCGACCTCCACGCCGCCGCAAAGGTGCAGCAATCGCTGCTCCCGGCCAAGGCGATCGACGTCCCTTCTGCGACGGTCGCCTGGAAGTACGTCCCCTGCAACGAACTTGCCGGTGACTTCCTCAACGTCTTCCCGCTCGACGACGAGCATCTCGGGATGTTCGTCGTCGACGTCAGCGGCCACGGTGTGCCGTCATCGCTCCTGGCGGTGACTGTCGGTGCCTTCCTCACCAACCGCGTCTCCGACTCCTCGCTCCTCGTGCGCCCGGGGAAGGACGGCGGGCCGGCGGTGGTGGTGTCGCCGGCCGAGGTGGTGACGCAACTCAACAACCTCTTCCAGGCCGACAACCAGGTCGGCCTCTACTTCACGATCATCTACGGCGTGCTCCACGTCCCCACCGGAATGCTCCGCTTCACGTCGGGGGGTCATCCGCCGCTGCTCCACGTCCCCAAAGCAGGCCCCTTGAAGCTCTTCGAGGTGGAGAGCTTCCCGGTCGGCTTCGTGCCCGACGTCGAGTTCACCGAGGAGGCGCTCCAGTTGCAGCCCGGCGACCGCGTCTACTTCTACTCCGACGGCGTGCCAGAGGCGATGGACGAGAAGCTCGACCAGATGGGGAACGAGCGGATGACGGCGCTGGTCGAGTCGCTTCGCGGAGAGCCGGTGGAGACGAATGTCACGAAGCTCCTCGAATCGGTGCAGGCCTGGTGCCAGCCGAAGGGCCCGCTCGACGACGTCTCGATCCTCGGCGTCGAGTGGAAGGGCTAGCAGCCCCTCAAGGGCGCTTCGCCGCGGGGCCGCTCCGCGGCCGGTAGGCGCTGCAGCCGACCCCTTCGACGCGGTCATAGGTGTCGCAGACGCCGAGCATCGTCTCGGCGCCGCCGAGGAACAGCGCTCCGTCGGGGCGGACGGTCGATCGCATCTTCGCCAGGATCGCGGCGCGGGTCGGGATGTCGAAATAGATGAGGATGTTCCGCAGGAAGACCAGGTCGCACGGCGGCACCCCCTGCCAGGCCTCGAGGAGATTCATCCTCCGGAACTCGACGTACTTCCGGCAGTCGTGCCCGATGCTCCACTTCCCCTGGAGCCGGACGAAGTACTTGTTGCGAAGCTCCACCGGCAGGCCGCGGGCGACCTCGAAATCGCTGTAAAGCCCCTCCCGGGCCCGGGCCAAGACCGGCTCGGAGATGTCGGTGGCGAGGATCCGCACCGACCAGCCGACGAGTGCTTCGCGGAAGTGCTCGTTCAAAAGCATCGCCAGGCTATAGGCCTCCTGCCCCGACGACGCGGCCGCCGACCAGAGGACCAGATGCCTGGCGACCGTCCGACGTTTGAGGAGATCAGGGAGCAGTCGCTTCACCGTCTCAAACGGCGATCGATCGCGAAAGAACGACGTCTCGTGCGTCATCATCGCATTGAGGACGTCCTGCTCGAGCCCAGGATCACGGGCGCTGCGGAGGCGCTCGACGAGGCCCTCGAAATCGTCGAGGCCCCGCTGCCGCAGCACCGGCAGGAGCCGGGCCTCGACGAGGTAGGCCTTCGATGCGTCGATGACCACGCCGCTGCGCCGCTTGAGGAAGGTCGCCAGGAAAGCGAGCTGCTGGGGATTGACCTTCAAGGGTGCCGTCCTGTCTGGAGTCCGCCCGGCCGTGGAGCGACCGTCAACCGCGCCGTCGCAACCGCATCCCGACCTCGACGCCGAGCTGCCGCAGGGGGAGGACCGCCTCAGCCAGGCCCGCCCGGGCGACATGCCCAGGCATCCCCCAGACGACGCTCGTGATCTCGTCCTGGGCGAGGATCGTGCCACCGGCGGCGTGGATCGCCTCGCTCCCCTTGAGGCCGTCCTTCCCCATCCCGGTGAGGACGACGGCGAGCGTCGCCCCCCCCCACACCGCCGCAGCGCTGCGGAAGAGAACGTCCGCCGCCGGCCGACAGGCATTTTCGGGGGGGCCGTCGTCGATCTGCACGATCACCTTCGTGCCTTTGCTGGCCACCTTGAGATGCCGGCCGCCGGGGGCGAGGAGGATGTCGCCGGCGCCGAGCTCATGGCCGTCGGGCGCTTCCCGGACCGGCAGGCCGCAGACCTTCGTGAGCTGCTCGGCGAGGTGGGCGGTGAACACGGCCGGCATGTGCTGGACGATGAGCACCGGCACCCCGGCCGTTTTCACAAACGCAGGGAGGAAGTCTGACAGCGCCACCGGCCCGCCGGTCGACACTCCCACGACCACCACCGCGACAGGGTCGGCACGGGGCCGGGGCGTGGACCTGGACTGGAGGGGAGCGGCAGCGCCCCCCGGCGCCGACACCTGCCGGCGGAACTGCTTCAGCTTGGGGATCACGTCCTCGCGGATCCGTGCCGCCACCTCCTCACTGCTGGCCCCCTTCGGCTTGGCGACGTAATCGTTGGCGCCGGCAACGAGGGCCTCGAGCGCCACTTTCGCGCCGCGCTCGGTGAGCGTCGAGAACATCACGACCGGCAAGCGCGGATGGATCCGACGGAGCTCGCGGAGCATCGTCAGCCCGTCCATGACCGGCATCTCGACGTCGAGGAGAATGACATCGGGGCGGGATTCGGCGACACGGGCGAGCCCCTGGACCCCGTCGGCCGCCGTCCCCGTCACGCTCAGCTCCGGATCGGCCGAGAGCGTCGCCGACACGACGCCACGGATCGCCGCCGAATCATCGACAACGAGAATCCGCACCGGCGCGTGGCCGGGAGCGGCACCGGGGCGGGGAAAGGTCCGGGCGCCGACGGCGGCGATGGCCTCGCCGATCGCCGCCGGGGTGAAAGGCTTGGCGACGAAGACGCCGGCCCCCGCCCGGATCGCCCGGTCGACCACGTCCGGAGCCCTGTCGGACGACATCGCCACGATCGGCAGGCTTTTTAACAGGGCCTGGCCACGGATCCGCTCGATGAGCGCAAAGCCGTCCATGACCGGCATGTGGAGATTGACCGTCACCACGTCCGGCCGGCCGCTGCGGGCGAGGATCGCCAGCGCCTCCTCGCCGTCGGCCGCCTGCTCGCACGCGTACCCGAGGTCGCCGAGCATCTTCGCGAGGATGCTCCGCACCGGCTTGGAATCATCAACGATCAGGGCACGCATGGAATCAGCCATCGGGTCAGCGTGAACCGGGGCCCCCCGGCCCCGGCGTCACTTCTGGTATTCCTCCACGAGCCGCTGGAGGTTCTGGGCCATCCGCGCCAGCTCCTGGCTCGAGAGCTGGGCGTTGCTCGCCCCCTCGGCGGTATTCTGCGCCGCTTGCGCCACCTGGCCGATGTTTTGGGCGATCTCCGTCGATCCGATCGTCGCCTCACCGATGTTGCGGCTGATCTCGCTGGTGGTGACGCTCTGCTCCTCGACCGCGGCGGCGATCTTCGTCTGCAGCCCATCGATCTTCTCGATCACCGCCACGATCTCGCCGATCGCCCGGACAGCCTTGGAGGTGTCGGCCTGCATCGCCTCGATCTTCGACCCGATATCCTCGGTGGCCTTGGCGGTCTCGCGCGCGAGGTCCTTGACCTCGTTGGCGACGACGGCGAAGCCCTTCCCCGCCTCGCCGGCCCGCGCCGCCTCGATCGTGGCATTGAGAGCGAGGAGGTTGGTCTGCTCGGCGATCGAGGTGATCACCTTCACCACCTGGCCGATCTCCGCGCTCGACGTCCCGAGCTTGTCCATCGTCTTTGACGTCGCCCGCGCCATGTCGACCGACTGCCGGGCGACGCCGGCAGCATCCTGGGCGGAGCGGGCGATCTCGTAGATGCTCTGGACGAGGTTCTCGACCGAGCCCGACACCGTCTTCGTGTTGGCGCTGACCTCCTCGGCGGCCGCGGAGACGAGGTTTGCCTGAGCGGTCGTCTCCTCCGCCGCAGCGCTCATCTGCTGGCTGACGCTCGTCAGCTCCTCGGAGGCGCTGGCGAGGGTGTGGGTGTTGTCCTTGATGCCGTCGACGAGCTTCGCTTGGCGACGCGCTGAGCGACTGAACGACGATGCGATCCGCGCCGAGAGGAGGGCCACGCCGAGGGTCGTGAGGCCGAAGATCCAGCCGGCGAAGCGCTTCAGGGCATTAATCGGGGCCGACACCTCCGTCTGATCGATTTTTGACACGATCGCCCATCGCACCGCGTCGTTGCCCGGGCCATCGGCCGGGTGGATGACCGCCGGCCCCCAGGAGGAGAGGACGGGCTCATCCCGGTAGTCGAGCGCCGGGCCGGTGCCGCTGCCCCCATTCTCGAAGACATCTCTCACCGGCGCGGTGTCGACTTTGTATTTCGGGTTACAGATCGTCGTCTTCACACCGAGCCGCTCGAGAAACCTGGAATCGGTGCGGAACATCTTGTCGGGCCCGATGGCGAAGGTCTCGCCGGTGGCGCCGAGGCCGAGGACCTCGCCGACGATCGCGTTGATCCGGTCGAGGGGCAACTGAAAGGCGACCACGCCCACCACCTTCCGGCCGTCGAGGATCGGCGCTGCGATGAACCCGGCGGGCTTTTCATAGGAGGGGAGATAGGGGCCGAAAGCACCAAAATAGACGACATCCCCGCGCCCGGCAGCGGCCGCTTGGCGGAACACCTTCCCGAGGCCCGTCTCGGCAAAGGCGCCGTTCTTGAGCGACGTGGCGAAGTCGATTTCCTTGAAGACGCTGTAGACGATCTCGCCGCTTTCGGCATCGATAAGGAAGATGTCGTAGAGCCCGTAGCTCCGCTGCACCTTGCGGAGCCGCGGGTGATGCAGGGCATGGGCCCGGCTGTAGGCCGAGGTATCGGGGGCGGCATCGAGGAGATCCTTCGATCCGGTCGGGTTGGCATTGCGGACCATATAGAGATCCTGGAGCCAACTCGAGGCATCGCCGAGGACGGCCGTCAGCCCCTCGGTCTTGATCTCTTTGTCATGCTCCGCCTTGTAGCGCGGGGCGAACTCATTGGCATACCACGCCCCCAGATCGCGCCGGGCCTGGAACTGCTCCGGCTCGGTCACGGCGCCGTCCTGGAGAACGGTGCGGAAGCCCTCGCGGAAATCGGCAAGCGCTCCGCGCGTGGAGGGATCGTCGGCGAGCACGCGGAGTTGGTCGTGGAGGCCGGCGAAGTAGCGTTCCACCTGTTTGACGGTGATCTCGCGGACGACCGTGAGCTTCCCCCGCGCCTCCACCTCGAGCGTCTGCGAGGCGCTGCGGTAGGTGGCGTAGCCCATCAGGGCCAGGGGCACCAGCGACACCAGCAAGAGCGCGAGGAGGAGGGGATTGGTGGCGAATGCCACCAGCTCCCGGAGCCACCCGCGCCGGTCATTCCGCACGTCTGCCTGCACGCTCATCGGATCTTCCTTTCGACGGTCGGTTCAACTAATCCTGCCAGAATCGCCTCGATCCCGAGGAGGTGCACCAGGCCGTCCCGGGCGGCAACCACCCCCACGATGCACTCTCCCAGGCTCCCCTCCGCCCCGACCGTCGACGTCTCGATCAATGCCACGGGGATGTCGACGACGTCGGTGAGGGCGTCAACGATGAGGCTGTGCGTCTCGCCGCCGGCCGTCAGCACGACATGGATCCCCTCACCTGCGATCGGCTCAAATCCCATCCGGCGGCGCATGTCGATCGCCGGCACGATCCGGCCACGGAGGTTGAGGAGCCCGCGGATTGCCGCCGGCCCCCGCGGCACCGGTGTTGTCACGGTTCCGCGGAACACCTCCTGCACGGCGCTGGCATCGACCGCGAAGGCCCGGCCGGCGACAACGAACGTGCAGAAGCGACGCGTCATGGCCTGATTTCCGGGGTCGATCATCTCCGCGGCACGCGTCATGGGGTCACCCCCGGGGTGGCCGTGGTGGGAAGGGCACCGGGGAGGGCGTGCCGGACATCAATCACCTCGGTGGCCCGACCGGCCACGGCGATCGTGCCGAGCACGCCACGGGCACGCAGTCCGTGGTTGATCGGCGCCTCGGGAGTGACGACCTCGAGGATCCGTTGGACGCGAAGGGCCACCTCGCCGCGCGTCGCCGCAAGGATCACGGCGGTCATCGCCGGCAAATCGACCGGTTGCGGCGTACCGGCGAGAACATCGTCGATATCGGCGATCGATGTCAGCCTCCCCTCCCGATGGACCACCATGTGCCCAGCCGCGTGCTGGAGCCGGTCGCGTGGAAACGTCTCGAGCCGGGCGACCTCCTCCAGCGGCACGGCAACAACGCGCCCCGCCGGCGATTCGCAGATGAGGTAGCGCTCGAGCGGGGCTGCGTCGGCGCTGGTCGCCTCCGCCGCACAATCCAGCGCGGGGCGGGGGGGCATCTTCGCCGCTTGAGCGATGCCGCGCGGGTCGAGGATCAGCACCACCGCGCCATCGCCGCGGACCGTCGCGCCGGCATACAACCCCAGCGCCACAAGCACCGCCACGATCGGCTTGACGACGATGTCCTCGCTGACAGTGACGCCGTCGACGACGAGGCCATATTCGACCTCATCGCTGCGGAGCACGACGACGGTCCCACGCGGGGGATGGCCGGGGGTGCCGGGCATGGCACTGGCCTCGATCCCGAGCAGTTCACCGAGGAATACCAATGGCAGGAGCCTGCCGCGGAGGCGCATCACCGGTGCCCCCTCGAGCCCCTCGACCGACACCGCCGCGCCATTGGTGCCGGCGCGGAGCGCGATCAATTCGCGGACGGCGGCCTGGGGGATCGCGAACCGATGGCTGCCTGAGGAGACGATTAACGCCGGGATGATCGCCAGCGTGAGCGGGATCCGCACCCGAACGGTGGTGCCCGTGCCGGGGACGCTCCCGATGTCGACCGCCCCGCCGATCGCCTCGATGTTTGTCCGCACGACGTCCATGCCGACGCCACGCCCCGACACATCGGTGACCGTGGCGGCGGTCGAGAACCCCGGCTCGAAGATGTAGTGGAGGACGCGTTCATCGGGGAGGAGTGCGGCCTGTTCGGCACTCACCAGCCCCTTGGCAACCGCCTTCTTCCGCACCGCATCGACGGGAATCCCGCCGCCGTCGTCACGGATCTCGACCATCACCTGACCACTCTCGTGGTAGGCCCGAAGCGACAGCCGGCCGGCCGCCGGCTTTCCCCGGGCCACGCGCACTTCGGGGGGCTCGATGCCATGGTCGACGGCGTTGCGGACAAGGTGCGTGAGCGGGTCGCGGATCGTCTCGATGAGCGAACGATCGAGCTCGGTGTCGGCCCCGTCGATCTCGAGCGTCACCTCCTTCCCGCAGGTCACGGCGAGATCGCGGACGATCCGCGGAAACTTGCTGAACACGTGCTCGATCGGCTGCATCCGCGTCTTCATCGCTGTCGCCTGGAGCGACGCGGTGACGGTGTCGATGCGGTGCACGACCTTGAGGAGCTCGGGGTGATCGTCCCCCCGGGCGGCCGTCGTGTGGCGGACGGTCGACTCGAGCTGGTTGCGGGCAAGAACGAGCTCGCCGACGAGCTCGACGAGCGTCCCCAGGAGGCCGAGGTCGACACGGATCGATTGCTCGGCCACCGCCGGCCGCTTGGTCCGCGGCGTGGCCGGCTGCGGCGGGGGCGAGGCGGACAATCCCGCCGGAACGACCTCCACCGCTTCCGCACAAGTCGGCAGGTCTGGCACAGCGGGCGCGTCGGGGATCACCGCGGTGCAGATCTCCGCCACGGTGGAGATCGCCGTCAGCGCGCAGATCTCCTGGAGTGGCGCGTCGACCGGAGCCGTTTCGTCAGCCGCAGCCGGGGGGAGCTCTGGTTCGGCCGGGATCGCTGCCACGACCGGCTCCGTCAGCGGCGCAGCCGGGGTGGGCGGCGGCGTCAGGCGGGTGACGACAACGCCGCCATTCTCGCGGCGCTTGGCGGCCTCGAAGCCGACCCGGTCGAGCGACTGGGAGAGATCGTGGAAATCGCTCTCCCCCTCTCCGCCGGTTTTTTCGATCCGCTCGAGGATCGAGCGGACGGCGTCGACGAGCGTGAGGAGGACACCGGTGACGTCGTTGTCGAGATCGATCTTTCCGTCCCGCAGCTGGCCGAGGAGATGCTCGCCGCTGTGCGTGATCGCCCCGAGCTTGGCAAAACCGAAGAACCCGCTTGTCCCCTTGATCGTGTGGACGGTGCGAAAGATGCTCGCCAGCCGCTGGGTATCGCGCGGGTTCTCCTCGAGGGCAACGAGGTCCTGGTCGAGTTGGTCGAGATTCTCGGCCGATTCGACGAGGAACTCCCGCACGTATTCTTCGTTGTCGTTCATAGCCCCACCATCCGGGCGGGGGACCGACGGCACGCCCATCCCCACTCCGTTACCATACACAGGGGTTTCGGCGGATTGGCATGCCCACCGTTTCTCCCCCGACGGTCGCGACGCTCGCACCGATAGCAACGGTTTCCCGGAGGCTCCCGCGGCATCCCCGCCCGTCCATCCATGCCCAGCCTGCCCGCCCCGCTCCGCCACGCCCTCCGCCTCCGCTGCCCGCGGTGTGGGGCCGGCCACCTGTTCGCCGGGTGGTTCCGGATGGAGCCCCGCTGCCCGGCCTGTAGCCTCGATTTCCGCCGCGAACCGGGCTTTTACCTCGGGTCGATCTACATCAATTACGGAATCACGGCCCTGACGACGATCGCCCTCTATGGCCTTCTCGTCCTCGGCGCCGGCTGCTCGGCGGAGCAGGCCCTGGCAGCCTGTCTGGCCATGTCGGTGGCCCTGCCGATGTGGCTCTACCGTTACGCCCGGGCCTTCCTCCTGGCGATCGACAGCTCCGTCAACAGCGAGTCTTCGTCGGCCCCAGGGGACGCCGGCGGGGGCCTCAGCGCCGCCCAACTCTCCTCCCACCGCACCAATGACGGCCAGGCGGGATGTGCGATGGGGATCGCGCTGACCCTGATCCTCGTCTTCGCCCTCCTCATGGCCGCGGTCACGCTCTGGTTCGCGATCGGCCCCGGTTCACGGGGGGGAGCCTGGGACGACGGCGGGCTGATGGAGGAGCCGGGGTGATCGGGTAGACTGCCGGCAGCCGGGGGGGCGTAGTCGTCGCGGCGATTCGCCGCGCCCCCTCCGCCGACGCCCCCGAAGGAAACCGTCATGCGCCGCCTGCCGCTGTTGTGCCTCGCGCTCCTCTTGGCCATCCCCGCGGTTCGCGCCGAGGAGGGGGGCCCGGCCGATCTCCTCCCCACCCTCGGTGCGATCCAGCGGCTCGACCCGCGCTTCGACGGCCTGGTGCCGAAGGATGCCGTTATCGAGGTCCTCGCCAGTGGCTTCGAGTGGGCAGAGGGTCCGGTGTGGGTGAAAGGTGACGGCGCCGTCCTGTTCAGCGACATCCCCCGCAACCGGGTCAATCGCTGGAAGCAGGGGGAAGGGCTTTCGACCTACCTCGAGCCGGCCGGCTTCACCGGCCCCGGCGCCTACGGCAACGAGCGCGGCAGCAACGGCCTCACGCTCGACCGGCAGGGCAACCTCGTCTCCTGCGAGCATGGCGACCGCCGCGTCAGCCGGCTCACGCCCGGCGGGGGCAAGCGGACCGTCGCCGACAACTACAAGGGGAAGCGGTTCAACAGCCCCAACGACGTCGCCGTCCACTCCACCGGCGCGATCTACTTCACCGACCCCCCCTACGGCCTCCCCAAGGGCTTCGACGACGAGCGCCGTGAGCTCGACTTCTGTGGCGTCTACCGGGTCACCCCCGACGGCACGGTAACGCTCCTGTGCGACACGATGACCCGTCCCAACGGCATCTGCTTTTCCCCCGATGAGAAGCGTCTCTATGTGGCCCAGTCCGATCCCCAGGCGCCGATCTGGAAGGTGTTCAACGTCCAGGCCGACGGCACGCTCGATGCCGGCAAGACCTTCTTCGACGGCACGAAGCTCTTCAAGGATCGAAAGAAGGGGCTGCCCGACGGGCTCAAGGTCGACACCGCAGGGAACGTCTTCGCCACCGGGCCCGGTGGCGTCCTCGTCATTGCCGCCGATGGCACCCACCTAGGAACGATCCTCACCGGTCAGGCAACGGCCAACTGTGGCTTCGGCGATGACGGCAAGACGCTCTACATGACGGCCGATTCCCACCTCTGCCGGATCAAGCTCTCGACCACCGGCCCCCTCCCGGGTCCGTGATCCGAGCCCCCGTGCCACCGATCTGACTCATGACGCCCCCACAAACCTCATCCGCCGAGCCCCCATCCCCCCGAGCTTGGCAGGCGTTCCGCGCCCGGGCCGCGATCGTCGTCCTCGAGGCGGTCCTGATCGTCGGTGCCTTCCCCGGACCGATCGCCACCCTCCGGAC
>JBAWVV010000020.1:0-22301 GCA_037147115.1 Planctomycetia bacterium
CGGCGGGGGTGGACTCGGCGCTTCAGGTCGCCAGGGGACGCGTCATCTCCGCGGGGATCACCCAGCGGTCGTAGTCCTCGGCACTGACGTACCCGGAGGCGACGGCAGCAGCCTTGAGGCTCGTCCCCTCGAGATGGGCCTTCTTTGCGATCTTCGCCGCCTTCTCGTAGCCGATGTGGGTGTTGAGGGCGGTGACGAGCATCAACGACTCGTCGAGGTGCTGGCGGATGCGGGTGAGATTTGGCTCGATCCCGACGGCGCAATGGATCCGCATCGAGTCGCAGGCGTCGGCCATCAGGTCGGCTGATTCAAGCACGTTGTGGATCATCACCGGCTTGTAGACATTGAGCTGGAAATTACCCTGCGAACCGGCGAAGGCCACGGCCGCATCGTTCCCGAACACCTGCACGCAGACCATCGTCATCGCCTCGCACTGGGTCGGGTTCACCTTCCCCGGCATGATCGAGCTCCCCGGTTCGTTCTCCGGGATCGAGATCTCGCCGATCCCGCAACGTGGCCCGGAGGCGAGCCAGCGGATGTCGTTGGCGATCTTGAGCAGGGCCATCGCCAGGCTCCGCTCGGCGGCACTGACATCGACGAGCGCATCGTGGGCCGAGAGGGCGGCGAACTTGTTCTCCGCCGACACGAACGGATGGCCCGTCTCACGGGCGATGAACTTCGCCGCGACGTTTCCGAACTGCGGATGGGCGTTGAGCCCGGTGCCGACGGCGGTGCCGCCGATCGCCAATTCGTAGAGCCCAGGGAGGGCCCGCTCGATCGCGGCCATCCGGTCATCGAGCTGCGCCCGCCAGGCCGACACCTCCTGGCCGAGCGTGATCGGCGTGGCGTCTTGAAGGTGGGTGCGGCCGATCTTCACGATCTCGGACGTCCGCTGCTCGAGGTCCGCAAATACGTCGCGCAGTTGGCGCACCGCCGGCAGGAGACGGTCGTGGATCACCTCGACGGCGGCGATATGCATCGCCGTGGGGAAGGTGTCGTTTGACGACTGGCCACGGTTGACGTCGTCATTGGGATGGACAGGCTTCTTCGAGCCCATCTCGCCGCCGGCGATCTCGATGGCCCGGTTCGAGATCACCTCGTTGGCGTTCATGTTCGACTGCGTGCCGCTACCGGTCTGGAAGACGACCAGTGGGAAATGGTCGTCGAGCTTCCCGGCGATCACTTCGTCGGCCGCCTGGACGATGAGCTTGACGCGGTCGGCCGGAAGCTGCCCCAACTCGCCGTTGGCCAGCGCCGTCGATTTCTTGAGGATGCCGAGGGCCTTCTTCACCGCCCGCCCCCACTGGAAACGGTCGACGCCGATCCTGAAGTTGTCGCGCGAGCGCTCCGTCTGGGCGCCCCAGTAACGGTCGGAGGCGACCTGCACGGCCCCCATGCTGTCGGTCTCGGTGCGCGTCGGCGTGGCGGCGGTCATGGAGCGGATCCGGAGGGGGGAATGGACAGCGAGGGGCTCGGGGCAGCCGCTGGGAGCATCTTTTTCCCGCATCGTGCCTCCGGTTTCAACCGTGGGCCGGGGCTCCCCCAGAAGCCGATCAGCGCCTCAGGATGCGGCGGGCTGGAGACGGGGGCGGGGCGGCGACTTTCGCCGGGTTCGGCGTCACCGGCACGGGCAGTTCGCCGAGCGAGATCGCCAGCCAGCCGTCGGTACTGACGGCCTGGAGGACCTTCATGTCGGCGAGACGGGGATTGGTGACGAACGCCTCGGGGAGGAGCGGGAGGGGGCGTTCCTTGGGGAAGATCTTTCCGAACACCGCCCGCAGCGCGATCTCAGCCCGCCCCTGGTGCCCCGGGCCGCTGAGGTGGACCGGCCCCTCGCGCTCCAGAAAGAGCTGCGGATCGTCGGCCTTCGGTCGGTAGCTAACGCTGGCGACGATGTCGTGCCAGCCACGACGGCCACTCTCGATCGCCTCCAGCGCCACGCGAATGTGAACGAGGCCGTCGCGGTACTGCACCCGCAGCGGTTGCTCCCGCGCGAAGGTCACCACGACGTCTTCGGGGAGCTCATCGGGGATATGGGGCTCGACCCCAGCACGCTCGCAGAGGAGCTTGACGAGGTCCTCCAGCGGCAGCCGCTGGCCGGCGAGCCCGAGGCGATCGAGGGCATTGTTGATGGCCGACTCGTGGATCTGCACGGAGAGCATCGAGCCGCTCGGGGCCCGCGGCCGCGGCGTATGGGCGGCGAGTTGATCGTCGCCGGCGAGCCGCAGCTTCGCCATGGCGATGCCGTCGACGGTCTCCATCGCCACCGGGGTTGGCTCGAGCCCCAGCTTCACCAGCGGGCCCCAGGCCTGCGTGCGGATCCGTTCGGCGGCGGCGAGGAGTTGCGGCTCGACCTGCTGGTCGACCTCCCGGCAGGCACGGGCAACGATCTTGTCGATCACCTCGCGGTTGGCCTCGGGGAGATGCTCGTCGTGCTGGTTGCGGGCGATGTTCCGCACGAGCGAACGCATGATCGGCACGCCGTCGAAGCTCGTCTGGATGTCGGCGAGTTGCGATCGCGACGACGCCGACCCGGTGGCCTGGCCGACCCGCAGGCCCTTGCCCCCCACGCTCACCGGCTTGCGGACCGAGAACGACGAGGCGCCGCGCGAGGTCAGCGCGACCGGACCCGATTCGGTGACCGTCCGAGAGGCGACGTCGCCGTGAACTTCGAGCACCAGCGAGATCCCGCGGGCATCGGGGCTGAAGCGGACGGAGGTCGATTGCTCAACCCGGCTCGTGCCGCGCACCTGTCGGCCGAGGACGGTGTCGTCGACCGGCGCCGTCGTCACCTGGGCGGGGGGCATGACCCGCTCCATGAACTTCTGGTGGACGGCGACGCGGACATTGGCCGCCGCATACTGAGTGCGGACGGCGGTGGCGAACTCGACGAGGGGAGGGCTGCCGCTGGCGGCGAGCGTATCGATGGCCTCGACGGCCAGCGCCCCCTCCGCCGGTGTCGGCGCCGACTCATACCGCTCGAGGGTCGCCAGGAGCGCGTCGATCGTGTCGCCGTGCAATGGGGCCGGGGGGGGATCGGCAGAAGGATCGTCGGCGGCGGATAGAGGGCCGGTGGTCGCGGCGGCGGCAGCGCTCTGCCACACCAACTCCCGGCGCTGCGTGGCGAGCGCGGCCCGGCGGATGCCAGCGGCGATCGCGGGATCGGCCGCAGCCGTGGCGAGCTTCAGCCCTTCCTCAACCCGGATGGCGAGCTGTTCGAGGGGGCCGGCGGCGATCGGATCGGACGGGCCGGTGGTGGCGAGGATCTCCCGGACGATTCTGGCGGTCTCCACCGACCAGGCGGCGTGAGGGCCCTCGGCCTTGGCGGTCTGGTCGAGTTGCTTCAGGAGCGTCGCCGGCACCGGCCAACCCCCGGCAGAGGTTTCTTCCCCGGCGGGCGCCCGGTCGTCCCGGGAGGCGCCTCGGTCGCGCGCCAACAATCGTTCACCGGAGCGGAGCCGATCGAGGAGACGGCTGCCGTTGGCGGGGGCATTGGCCGATCGCTGCGGGAAGGGGACGACGCTCCCCCGCGAGGCCCGCAGGTCGTCTAAGGAATCGCGGATCCATTCGGCGACCGGTCCGCGGCGGGCACTTGGATTTGCGTCGAGTTGCGGCACGATCGCCGCTGCCCCCTCGGCGCATTCGATGGCGGCGTTGTCGGGGGCCCGATCACCGGCACGGGCACCGAGGGATTCGGTCGCTGGCCCAGTTTCGAGGAGCGGGACGACCAGCGCCGCCGGTGTGTTGTCGGTCTCGCCGTACTGGACGAGCGATACCGGCGGACGGTCCGCAGCCTGGGCCGTCGGTTGAAGGGGGGCCGCATCGCGGAGGTCGACGTCGAGCCTCGCGGGAGAGAGCGCCGGCCGTGATCGGGGTGGGGGGGCTCCGGCCGGAGAGGCGATGAGCACGGCGACGCGGCCCGCCACCGAAGGTGAAGCCCATGGCGCGGTCTCACCCTTAGCCGGCAGTGGCGCCGAAGGCCGGCCTGTGGCGGAGCGGCGTGCCGGGCGGAGGACCGGGGCGGAGGCCGGTTGCGGCGCCGCGGGGCTGGCTCCGGCGGCATCGACCGTGGCCCGGGAGGCGGTTCGATGGGGGAATGAAGACGGGCTCTCCACGCCAGGCCGGAGGCCGAAATGCTGGGCGTTTCCCACCAATCCCAGGCCGGAAGTGGCCACAAGACTGGAGAGGAAAACCGCGGCGACGATCCTGCCACCCGCCTGCTGCGACATGCCGAATCATGTCCCCGCGAGGGGAGTCACCTGGTCTGGTCGAAACAGGTTGAGCAGGACAGTCCCGCCACGATTCCCGTCTCCGTCGAATGACCTCAATGTCAGATCGACAGGCAAGGAGGGAAAAATCGATCCGGTCGGGGCGATACCGTCATATCCCGCAGGTGCCGCAGCTTCGCCAGCCTGCCGGGCCTCCGGGCGCTTCCCCCTTTCCGCGCCGCCGTTGTCGCCCGGCTTCAGATCCGGACGGGGCGCGCAGGGGGGGGCGGGGGAGCAGGCTCCAGCCGCGCGCTCCAGGCATCGACAAGGGTCGGGAGGTGGGCGTTGCGTTCGATCCCGTCGAGGGCGTCGAGCGTCAGACGGAGTCCGTCGATCGCGTCGTCGGCCGTCCCTCCCCAGCCGGCGATGGCCTGCTCGAGGAGCCGATCGGTGGACGCCCCGTCGGGCCGTCCGGTCGGCGGCGCTTCGCCCCCCACGGCGTCGTGTCGCAGGGCGGCGCGGAAGAACTCAATCGCGCTCCCGAGGACGATCCGCAGTCGGGCGCGGCGCGGCGGCGCGTCCTTCCCCGCGGCTTCGACGCAGGCCTGGACTTCCCTCGACAGCTCGACGCCGTGGAGCGGTCGGGCGGAGAGGAGCTCGAGGAGCCGGGCACGAAACGACTCGATCTCCGGATCGAGGAGGAGCCGGGCGCGGGTGATGCTCCCTCCACTCCGCGCGGCAGCGGCGGCGATGGCTGCCGCATCGGGGCCGGCCGGGTCGGTCGCGCTGGCCGTGAGCACCCGCCTCACGACGTCGGGATCGAGGGGGGCGAAGCGGACGATCTGTGACCGCGAACGGATCGTGGGGAGCTGGCGCTCCAGCGCCGTCCCGACGAGGATCATCACGGCGCCGTCGGGGGGCTCCTCGAGCGTCTTCAGCAGGCAGTTGGCCCCCTCCTCGGCGAGGTGATCGGCATCGAGGATGATCGCCACCTTCCGCTTCCCGACAGCCGGCCGCAGCAGGATCCGCCAACACAGCCCCTCGCGCATCCGATTCTCACGGTCGCCGATGAAGACCTCGAGCGGGATCGTGGCCCGGTCCTCCGGTTTCTCGACGACGTCGATGTCGGGATGACTGCCGGCTGCGGCCTGTAGGCACGACACGCAGGCCCCGCAGGCGACGAGGCCCGGACGGGGGTCGAGGCAGACCAGCGACTTCGCCAGCGCCCTGGCAAACGAACCCTTGCCGATCCCCTCCGGCCCGATGAACAGATAGGTGCCGGCGATCCGTCCGCGCGCCTCGGCGGCGACGAATCTGCCGACGACATCGTCATGCCCCTCGATGCCCTGCCAGCCCATCGTGAAACCTTTCCCCGGGAAGCGATCGGTCCCTCTGGCCTCAATCCAGCCGCCGCGCCACCGCGGCACGGATCTGCGCGCCGACGGTCACCATGTCGGCCGTCGCGTCGATGATTTCAAAGCGGTCGGGGGCCGCGGCCGCCTCGCGGAGGTAGCCCGCGCGCAGCCGGTGACGGAACTGGTCCCCGCGGCTCTCGAGGCGATCGAGCGGGCGATTCATGCGGGCGGTGGCGGCGGCGGGGTCGAGGTCGAGGAGGAGGACGAGATCGGGGGCGATCCCGCCGGTGGCGATGCCACCGACGGCGCGGACGACCTCCGGATCGAGCGCTCCGGCATGCCCCTGGTAGACGATGTTCGCCGGGAGATAGCGGTCCGACACGACCCACGCGCCGCGCTCCAGCGCCGGAGCGATGACGGCGCTTACCAGTTGCGCCCGCGCGGCCATGTAGAGGAGCATCTCCGTCGTCGGGGCGAGGGAAATCTCCTGCCGGTGGAGGAGGATCTGCCGGATGGCGTCGCCGGCGGGCGTGGCCCCGGGGTCGCGGCACGACACCACAGTGTGGCCGCAGCCCTGGAGCCACTCCACCAGCGGTGCCACCTGCGATGACTTGCCGGAGCCGTCGATTCCCTCCAGCACGATGAAGCGGGCCTTTGGCCGTGGATGGGTCACGTCAGCCATGCTTTCCTCCCCCGTCAGCCGCGGCGAGACGAAGGAGGCCGAGTGGATCGACCGGATCGAGCGCCGCGACCTTCTTCGCCGTGTCGAGGGCCATTCCCTTGCGGCCCGATTCGAGGAGGGCGTGAACGAGCCCCTTGGCCGACTCAAAGAACGGTCGATTGCCGGGAAGTGAGTAGGGGAGCGGCCGCGGATTTCCCACCGTCTCCAGTGCCCTGAAGCCGAGTTCGACGGCCCGGCCGAAGTGGCCGCGGGCGAGCTTCGGGTCATCCTCTTCCAGCGCGAGCAGACCGAGTTGGAGGTGGGCTTCGAGGAAGTCGGGGCACTCGGAGAGGAGCCAGACGAGCTCTTCTCTGGCTATCTCCGTCTCCCCCGCCTCGATCATCGCTTCGACTTCGGCGATGTCTTCGCGCCTCCGCCGGGCACAGCGGGGGTGCACGAACTCCCAGGCCGGGGCCGCGAGGCTCGGCAGCATCACCATCTCCCCTTCCCCTGCAACGGTCTTCGTCCGTTGCTCCACCCGAAGGATCTTGTCGGCCTTACCCGTCGCCTTGCCCGTCGCCTTCCCGGTCGGCTGACCGGTGGCGGGAGCCTTCTTCTTCCGCCGCGGGGCATCGCCGCCGCGCTTCCCTGGGGGCTTCGGCGCACGCTGGTCTCCAGCGGCGGAGGGGGGAGGATCGGTCGACGGGTCGTCCGGAGTGGCCATGGCGCTGCGGCGGGGGGTCGACGGGAAGAACACCGGGGAATCGAACGGGAGGCTACACTGCCGGCGGGTCGTGCCAAGGTGCCACGGCGGAACGGATTCCGGGTCGATCCCCAACCGTCGTTGGAAACGATCCACCACCACTTGGCAAGGGGTCATGGCGAAGGAGCCTCGGACCGAGCGGCGCGAACGGATCGGCCGGCCCGCCGCCGGGCGAGGTGGGAAGCCGCCCCAGGGCGGTCCCCGCGATCTGGTCGAAGGGTCGCTCCCGGCACCCCTCTGGGCCGGAAGGGAGGCGATCCAGGCAGCCCTCCTCGGCTGGTTCAAGCGGGTGGGGCGTGATCTCCCTTGGCGTCGAGGGACCGATCCCTACCGCACCTGGATCAGCGAGGTGATGCTCCAGCAGACGCAGGTCGATCGGGTCGTCGATTTTTTTCTCCGCTTCATGGAGCGGTTTCCGACCGTCGTGCAGCTTGCGGCAGCGCCGGAAGCCGACGTGCTCCGCGCTTGGGAAGGGCTGGGGTACTACCGCCGGGCCCGGCAGCTCCACGCCGCCGCGCAGCGGATCGTCGCCGACCACGGGGGGCGTCTGCCAGACACCGCGGCGGGGCTGCGGGAGCTTCCCGGCATCGGTCGATATACCGCCGGGGCGATCGCCTCGATCGCCTTCGATCGCCCCGAGCCGATCGTCGAGGCCAACTCGCGCCGCGTCCTTGCCCGTCTGGCTGCCCATGCAGCGCCGCTGGTCGGCACCACCGGCGACGGACCGATCTGGGAGATCGCCACGGCGCTCCTGCCGCCGCGGAGGGCGGGCCTGTGGAATCAGGCGCTGATGGATCTCGGCGCGATGATCTGCACCCCCCGCAGCCCGCTCTGCCCACGCTGTCCGCTCGCAGACCACTGTCTCGCTTTGGCGACCGGGCGGGTCGGAGCGATCCCCGCGGCGACGCCCCGGCGCACGGTGATCGAGCTGGAGGAGACGGCTGTCGTGGTCCGGCGCGGGTCGAAGGTCTTGGTCGTCCGGCGCGGAGCGGGGGAGTGGTGGGAGGGGCTGTGGGATTTCCCCCGGCTTCCCGCCGCGGAGATTCTTGCGCCGCTGGGTTGTGGCCGTCGCCGTGTTGTCGGCCACTGCACTTACTCCGTCACGCATCATCGGGTCGCGGTCACCGTCTCGGTCTGCGCGGCGACCCGTCGGGGGCTGCGTCGCGACGATCTGGAGTGGGTCGACGGGGAATCGCTCGGCACCCTGGCAATGACGGCGCCGGGGCGCCGGATCGCAGCACTCTCACGCGGGGCGGGGGAGGCTGGCCGCGGGGGCGCCGGGGCGTCACGGCCGCGGCGTGGCTAGAGGCTAGAATGAAGTCAGTCCTTGCGCTCGGAGCCGAAAGATGCCGTCGCCGTTCATGTGCCGCCGAGCCCCGTTGCCCCCCCTGGTGGATGGGCTGAGAAGCGTGCTGTGGGCGGCGGCCGCGCTGGTGCTGCAGACCGGCTGGCTCCAGGCTGCCGGGCCGGCAGGCGCCTATGACGACACCGTTGCCCCCCTGCTGACCCGGTTCTGTGGCGAATGCCACACCGGTGACACGCCGGAGGCTGGGGTCCGTCTCGACGATCGGCACCCCGACCTCGCCAAGACGATCGACCGCGGGCTGTGGCTCAAAGTCCTGCGGCAGATCGAGGGGGGGGTGATGCCCCCGGAGGGCCACGCCATGCCGACCGAGGAGGAGCGAAAGACGCTCGTCGCCTGGATCCGCGACTCGGCCCTCACCCCCGATTGCTCGCTGGGGGAGCGGCCCGGCCGGGTGACGCTCCGCCGCCTCAATCGGGCGGAGTACGACAACACCGTTCGCGACCTATTCGGCATCGATGTCAGGGTGGCCGCCGACTTTCCCAGTGATGACGTCGGCTACGGGTTTGACAACATCGGCGATGTCCTTTCGATGCCGCCGGTCCTCTTCGAACGCGCCCTCGAGGCGGCGGAGAAGGTCGCCCGGGCGGCGATCGTCACCGGCGAGATCGAGTCGGCGCCGGTGCAGAAGGGAGCGGGTGGAACGCTCGGTTCGGAGGGGGAGATCGGCCAAGACTTCGACTTCCCCGCCGAGGGCGAATATCTGTTTCGGGCGAACGCCTCTGGCGATCAGGCCGGACCCGATCCGGTGCGGATGGGATTCCGGATCGCGGGGCGCGAAGAGCATGTGGTCGACGTTCCCAACCGGCGCCGATCACCGAAGGACTATGAGCTCCGCATGCGCCTGCCGGCGGGCCGGCAGCGGTTCGCGGTCGCCTTTCTCAATGACTATTACAACCCCGAAGCGGAGAACCCGAAGCAGCGCGATCGGAATCTCCATCTCGAATCGCTGTCGGTCGTCGGCCCGCTGGGGCTTGTCGACGCGGCGCTGCCGGCGTCGCACCGGCGAATCTTCGCCACGCCGATGCCCCCCGGGCTCGACGCGGCCGCCGAGCGCGGCGCCGTGGTGGCCAACCTCCAACCGCTGGTGTCGCGGGCCTTCCGTCGCCCCGCCACCGCCGCCGAGGTCGACCGGCTCGCCGGGATCTACGCCGCGGCGCGAAGTTCGGGTGAGACGATCGAACGCTCGATGCAGGTGGCGGTGACGGCGATGCTCGTGTCCCCCTCGTTTCTGTTCCTCGTCGAGGCCGATCCCGCGCCTGGCGAGGTGCGGCGGCTCGGCGATCACGAGCTCGCCTCCCGGCTCTCCTATTTCCTCTGGAGCAGCATGCCCGACGAGGCGCTCATGACCGCGGCCGATCGCGGTGAACTGCGCAGCGACCAACAGATCGTCGCCCAGGCCCGGCGGATGCTCACCGATCCGAAGTCGCGGGCGCTGGTCGACAATTTCGCCGGCCAATGGCTGCAGCTGCGGACGCTCTCCGCCTTCTCCCCCGACCGGGCCCGGTTTCCGGCCTTCGACGACGAACTGCGGCAGGCGATGCGCCGGGAGACGGAGGAGTTCTTTGCGGCGATCGTCCGCGAGGATCGGAGCATCGTCGAGTTTCTCGACGCCGATTCAACGTTCGTCAATGAGCGCCTTGCGAAGCACTACGGGATCGAGGGGGTGACGGGGGACGAGTTCCGCCGAGTGGCGGTCAACCGCGACCAGCGTGGCGGCCTCCTCGGGCAGGCGAGCATCCTGGCGGTGACGAGCAATCCGACGCGCACCAGCCCGGTGAAGCGCGGCCGGTGGGTGCTCGAGAACCTCCTCGCCGCTCCGCCACCGCCGCCGCCGCCGAACGTCCCCGAGCTTCCCACCTCCGGCGAGGCCCTCACCGGAACGCTCCGGCAGCGGATGGAGCAGCACCGCGCCAATCCCTCCTGCGCTGCCTGCCCCACGCTCATGGATCCGCTCGGCTTCGGACTCGAGAATTTCGACGCGATCGGCGCCTGGCGGAGCGAGGATGGCGGCGCGCCGGTCGATCCATCGGGGGAGTTGCCGGATGGGCGCCGGTTTGCCGGCCCGGCGGAGCTGCGGCAGGTGCTCGTGGCGCGGCGGGGGGAGTTCCGCCGGTGTCTCACCGAGAAGTTGTTCACTTACGCCCTCGGGCGGGGTGTCGAGTATTACGATGCCTGCGCCGTGGAGCGGATCGCCGCCGCGACCGAGGCGGATGGAGACCGGTTCGTGGCGATGGTGGCGGGAATCGTGACCAGCGTCGCCTTCCGCGAACGGGAGTCGGATCAACCACGCTGACCGACTCCCGCCGAGCCGGGTGATCGCGGCGCTGGCAAGCAGTCGATGAAAGCTGGGGATCTGCCCATCCACCGGTGGAGAGGGGCCTCCCGAGGCCCCGGGGGGAGTGTCGGAATTGACTCTCGGTCCCTGGCAACCGACGATTGAATCAGCGGGGGCGCCACCAGCCCCACGCCAGGAGGCTCCCCGATGACCCAGCCGATCTCTCGACGCACCGTGCTCCGCGGAGCCGGCACGGCCGTGGCCCTTCCGCTCCTCGAAGCGATGATCCCGGCCGGCGCCGGAGCGACGGGGGGGAGTGCCGTCGCTGGCGAGACCGCCGAGCAAGCCCCGCGCCGCGTTGCCTTCTTGTATGTCCCCAACGGGGTTCACATGGAGGATTGGACACCGAAACAGGTCGGTCCCGGCTTCGATCTCCCCGCGACCCTCGAGCCGCTCTGCGGGGTGTCGGGGAAGTTCTCGATCCACTCGCACCTGGCGCAGAAGAAGGCCGAGGCCAACGGGGACGGCGCCGGCGACCATGCTCGGGCCCTGGCGACATTTCTCACCGGCACCCAGGCCCGCAAGACGGCCGGGGCCGACATCCGTGCCGGGGTCTCGGTCGATCAGATCGCCGCGGCCCATCTGGGGCGCCACACGCGGCTGCCGTCGCTCGAGATCGGCACCGAGGGGGGCGGGCAATCGGGCAACTGCGATTCCGGGTACAGCTGCGTCTACTCCGCGAACATCGCCTGGCGGAGCGACACCCAGTCGGTGCCGAAGGAGAGCAATCCAAAGCTGATCTTCGACCGTCTCTTCGCCGCCGGTCGGCCGGGCGAATCGGAACAGGCCCGCGTGAAACGGGAGCAGCATTCCCGCAGCATCCTCGATTATGTCCGCGAGGAAGCCCGGGGGATGGATCGGGTGGTGGGCGTCGCCGACCGCCGCAAGATCGACGAATATTTCACCGCCGTGCGCGAGCTCGAGGTTCGCTTGGAGCGTTTCTCCAAGGGAGTAGGCTCACCGCAGGATCTCGGCATGGCGCGGCCCGAGGGGCCGCCGGAGCGCTACGAGGAACACCTGCGGATCCTCGCCGACATGCTCGTCCTCGCCTTTCTTACCGACACGACGCGGGTCTCGACCTTCGTGTTCGCCAACGAGGGGAGCAACAAGAGCTATTCGTTCATCGGTGTCCCCGAGGGGCACCACGACCTCTCCCATCACGGCCAAGACGCCACGAAGCAGGCGAAGATCCAGCAGATCAACCGCTTCCACATCGAGCAGCTTGCCTATCTCCTCGAGAAGCTCGATCGGACGCGCGAAGGGGATGGCTCGCTCCTCGACCGCTGCATGATCGTCTACGGCAGCGGCATCGGCGACGGCAACCGCCACAACCACGACGATCTCCCGATCCTCGTCGCCGGTGGTGGCGGCGGGGTACTCAAGCCGGGGCGGCATGTCGTCCATGAAAAAAACACGCCGCTGACGAACCTCTACCTCGGCATGCTCGACGGCCTCGGCTGCCCGGCCCCGAAGCTCGGCGACAGCACGGGCAGTCTGACCGAGATCTGACGCTGTTCCATGCTGGCGGTCGCAAGACGCCGGGATGCAGACACCGTCAGCGGTCGGCAAAAAGCTTGAGCGGTGCAAGCGCCTCTTTCACGAGGTGAAGCGCGCGGGTAAAGCTTGCCCTTTTCGGGGGCATCCGGATTCCAGCCGAAGGCTTCCTGTCCGCTCGGCGGCTATCTCACCGCCCCCCCGGCGGGCAGTACTTCTCGATCCAGCCGAAGACTTCCTCGTGCCAGCGGCGGGCGTTGCGCGGCTTGTTCACCCAGTGCCCCTCGTCGGGGAAGTTGACGAACCGGCTCTCCACCCCCTGACGCTTGAGCGCCGTGAACAGCTCGTGCCCCTGGCCGATGGGGCAGCGGAAGTCGAGATCGTTGTGGATCACGAGCATCGGCGTCTTGTGGCGGCCGAGCTCACCGGCTCTGGCGTGGGGGCTGAACTCGCGGTAGCGGCCGGGCTGTTCCCAGGGGAGCCCGCCGTGATCGTTCTCGTCGAACCACAGCTCCTCGGTCGTGCCCCACATGCTCTCGAAGTTCCACACCGAGCAGTGGGTGACGAGGCAACGGAAGCGGGGCGCGATGTCGTTGACGGCAAACCAGTTCATCATGTAACCGCCGAAGCTCGCCCCCGCCGTGGCGATTCTGTCGGCATCGACAAAGGTGAGCTTCACCGTGGCGTCGAGGCCGGCGACGAGGTCGCGGTAGCACTTTCCCCCCCAGTCGCCGGTGATCTCGTCAACGAAAGCCTGGCCGAAGCCGGTCGACCCACGCGGGTTGGGCATGACGACGACGTAGCCGCGGGCGGCCCACAGTTCCGGGTTCCAGCGGTAGCTCCAGCCGTCCTCCCAGGCGCCCTGCGGACCACCGTGAACGAGATAGACCACCGGCCACTTCTTCGTGGCGTCGAATCCCGGCGGCTCGAGGATCCACATCTGCATCTCCACGCCCCCTTCCACCGGCACATTCACCGAGCGCGGGCGGGGGAGATCGAGCCCGGCGAGGAGCCGTTCGTTGGCCCGGCTCACCGGGATGCGTGCCGAGGAGCCGCGGCCCCCGGCGTCGACAGTGGCAACCGCAAACACTTCCGCCGGGGCGTCCATCCGCACCACCTGGAAGGCGGCAGCATGGCCGCTCGTCGACAGCCCGGTGAGCGTGCCGGGCCAGAAGCGGTCGAATTGCACGCCCCGGGAATCGAGGAACGCCTTGCCGAGGAAGCCCGAAGCCTTTTCCTCGTAGAGGAAGGCCACATAAGGCTTGAAATCGGCATCGTCGAGCCAGGCGATCTCGCCGACGGAGACGTCGGCCTTGGCGGTGAGGTTTCTCGGGCTGCCGACGAGCGTGCCGTCGGGCTTCACGTCGGCGACGAGGATGTTCCACCTGTCGGCTTCGTATCCGGGCCGCTTCTGCGCGCGCCAGGCGAGGTGTTTCCCATCGGGGCTGAACCGTGGCCCGCTGTCGGCGGCCGGGTTGGTGGCAGTCAGGCTTTCCCAGTCGGTCGCGGTGTTCTCGATCGACACCCGGCACAGATCGTGGTCCGTGCTCCACGCCTCCCCGTCCGCCGGCACAGCCGTGAACACGACATGCCGGGAGTCGGGAGTAAAGGCGTGGTCCTCGGCAACGGAGAAGGTCTTGCTCGTCGGGGCGGCGTCGCGGTCGCCGGGGGTGATGTCGCGGCAGCCGCCGCCGGTTGCATCGATGACAAACAGATGGCGCCGCTTGTCGCCGACGTAGTCGTCCCAGTGCCGAAAGAAGAGGCGGGTGAAGACCCGCGCTTTCACCGGATCGTCGGCGATCGCCTTCTCCCGCTCGGCATTGAGGCGGTCACTCTCGGCGAACGGGAGCGTGCTGTATTCGGGGTGGACGGCAGACACGAAGACGATCCGGCCGCCGTCGGGACTCCAGGCGGCGTCCTCAGCACCGGTGGCGATGGTCGTGAGCCGCACGGGGGGGCCGCCGGCCGCCGGGACAACGTGCAGTTGCAAGGAGCCGGTGCGGTTGGACTGGAAGAGGATCGTCTTCCCATCGGGCGACCAGCGCGGTCTGGTGTCCTTCGTCGTCCCGTCGGTGACCGTCAGGGCCCGCGGCGCGGCCGAACCGTCGGCCGGAGCGATCCACAAGCCCGTGGCAGTGCCGTTGGCCTCCGGGTTGACCGTCGTCACCTGCCAGACGATCTGCGTCCCGTCGGGGGAGATCTGCGGATCGGCGACCCGCAGGAATCGGAAGAGGTCCTCGATCTCCATCGGGCGCCGAGCCACCGGCTCGGCGGCCCCCGAGACCGCGCCGGCGGCAGGGAAGAACGCGCCAAAGACGAGAACCATGAGGCAGGACAGACCGCGACGCATGGCGGACTCCGGAAACTGGAGGACGGACCGGCGACGACGATCCAGCCCAGGATCCAGCCCAGCACCGTCGCAGCGCTACAAGATAACGCACCCCCCTATCGTCCCGGAATCGTTCGACCCGGCCGCCCGATCCGCCAACCGTGGGGGGGCTGGGATTTTTCGCATCGATTCGGCTCATAAATGGTCTAGGGACCCTGGGGGCAATTCCCTACGCTCCCCCCTCACGCGCCGGAATGAGCACTCCGGAGTGTCCCGACTGGACCAGGAGCGCACCATGTCCGTGATGCTGGCCGATTCTCTTCTCGTGATCGACGCAGAGTGCGGGGCCGTGGCCGTACCCGGCGCCTCCGGAAGAAAGCTCTCGATCTGCCTCATCAATCCGCGCTTCGAGCCCTCCTACTGGGGCTTCGATTTCGCCCTCCCGATGTACCCGGGCAACAAGCGGAGCACGATGATCTCGGGGGCCCTCTCCGCCCTCGCCGGGATGTGTGGTGATCACGATGTGGTCCTCGTCGACGAGAACGTCGAAGAGATCGACTGGGAGTCGATGGCCCGTTTCGACATCGTCGGCGTGACGGGGATGATCGTCCAGAAGGATCGGATGCGGGAGATCTTCGAGCGGCTCGCCCCGCTCCCCCCGATGACGGTTGTCGGAGGGCCGCTGGTCTCGGTCGACGAGGCGTTCTTTGCCGGGCTGTGCGACGTGAGATTCATCGGCGAGGCGGAGACGACCTGGCCGGGCTTCCTCCACGATATCGCCCACGGCATCCAGACCGCGACCCGCTACGAGCAGGAGAAGCCGACCGACATGACGACGGTGACCCGGCCGCGCTTCGACCTCCTGAAAGTCGACCGCTACGCGTCGGCCGCCGTGCAGTATTCGCGCGGGTGCCCTTTCCAGTGCGAGTTCTGCGACATCATCATCATCTACGGCCGCAAGCCGCGCGTGAAGCGCCCCGAGCAGCTGATTGCCGAGCTCGACGATCTCCGCCGGGCCGGCTTTCACTCCGCCTTCATCGTCGATGACAACTTCATTGGCGACAAGAAAAAGGCCAAGGCGCTCCTCGAGATGATCGTGCCGTGGATGGAGGAGCATGACTATCCGCTCCGGCTCACGACCGAGGCAAGCATCGATCTGGCCAACGACGAGGAGCTCCTCGATCTCCTCTACCGGGCGAACTTCCGCAGCGTCTTCGTCGGCATCGAGACACCGCGAATGGCGTCGCTCCAGGAGACGAAGAAGTTCCAGAACGTGCGGGGGGATTCGCTCGAGGCCAAGCTCGCCCGGATCCAGGCAGCCGGAATCGACGTCAACGCGGGCTTTATCGTCGGCTTCGACAGTGACGACAAAGAGATCTTCGAGGATCAGTACCGCTTCATCCAAGACAACGGGATCACGCTGGCGATGGTGGGGATGCTCCAAGCGATCCCGCGGACGCCCCTCTACGAGCGTCTCGAACGCGAGGGGCGCCTCGTGCTGGACGATCCGAGCCTGAACATCATCCCCAAGCAGATGACGCGCGACGAGCTCCGGCAGGGCTACTGGGATCTCGTCACCCGGCTCTACACGCCGCAGGCCTACCTGGAGCGATCCTCGCGCGCCTACGACTCGGAGTCGTATGTCAGCCGGCGGGCGGAGATCTGCCGGAAGGCGGGGGAGGGGAAGCGCATCCCCACGCTCCTCTACGCCCTGGCGCTGTTGTGGGCGATGGTGAAGACGCTCGTCCGCGACGGCTCGCTGTTTTCGGTGGGGTCGGTCTACGCGCGCCATTGCCTCAAAAACCGCGTCATCGGACGGCGCGGGATCGTCGGCTTTGCGCAGTACATGAGCCGGTGCGTGACCCACTGGCACTTCTACAAGTTCACTCGCGAGGCGACGGCCGGGCGGCTGCGGGCCTACAACACGACCTGATGCGGGCGGCCGCCGGGATCCAACGACCGCTCCTGCGGATCGGGTGGCCCAGCACCTCCGCACTCCGTGACGGTCGGCCGGGATCGCTGCGAGGGGGATGGCTCTCCGCCCGCCGGTCGGCTCAAAGGCACAAAAAAAGGCTGCCGGAGGGAAAGATTCCTCTCCGGCAGCCTCCGGTGAACGGCGCCTCCGCCACGGGGCTCAAGTCCGTGACGGAGGGCGTTCACGCCCCGGCCGGTTGATCCACCGGCCGTGTTTCGCTTTTGTTGGGATCGGCCATCGAATCGAGGACCTGCTCCGACATCCGGTCGGCAAACCGCTTGAGTGGGTCGGCCTCGTCGATGCCGATGCTCCCCAGGCCGCTCTTCTCGGCGACGAGGAGGTTGATCAGCAGGCCGAGCATCCCCTGGCCGGTCGCCTGATCCCCCTTGCCCTCGCCGCCGCCGGAGACGAACAGCCGCTGGGGGACCAGGGGCTGGACGCTCGTCGATAGGCTGTCGGCCACGAGGGTGAGGGCGTAGAGGCGTGGGTCGCCGTAGCTCGAGATCTTCTTGAGCTGCACGGCCGCCTCGCTCAGGCCGATCTGCATCACCTTCTGCCCCTCGCCGCGCCCTTCGAGATCCTTCTGCTTCGCGGCGGCCTCCGCCAGGAGAACATGCTGCTCCGCCTGGAGACGCGACCGCGACAGCTCCGCCTCCGCCATGACGACCATCTGCTCGGCCGACTTGCGCGCCCGGAATAGATCCGCCTCGCCCTGCTGCTCGGCGATCTGCGCCTCGACGCGGGCGTTGGTGAGCTGCGTCTGCATCGTCGCCAGGGCCTGCGCCTCGGCGAGGAGCCGCATTTTTTCCGAGGCCACCCGCTTGCGCTCGAAGGTCTCGAGCTGCTCGACGGAGAGCTGTCGTTCGCGGAGCTGGTCGAGGAGCGTCTCGATCTTGCCGGAATCCTTGCCGGTCTCCGGCTTGCCGATCAGCACGGCGACACACTCGATGTCGAACTCGTGGAACTTGTCGTGGAGCTCCTTGCGGGCCTCGGCCTGGATCAGGTCGCGGTCGTGGAGGAGCTCGAGCATCGTCTTCTTGTGGGCGACGTCGCGGAAGTAGGCCGAGAGCATCGGATCGAGGGTCTGCGTGATCAGCCGCTGGACATCGCCGAAACGCTGGATGACGCTCGGGGCCCGCTGGTAGTCGATATGAACGACCACCGAGAGGGGGAGCGACGGCTCGTAGGCATCCTTCGTCACCAGGTCGATCGATTTCAGGCTCTCGTCGTAGCGGTGCGACTCGCTCCGACCGGTCACCCAGTGGAGGACGAAGTTCGTCGTCGGCACGAGGACGACGTTGCCGGAGTAGGTGTTGAAGGCGTACTTTCCCGGGCCGAGGGCCCGCTCCCACACGCCTCGCTCCCCCTCCGCCACCCGTTCACCGTGGCGGAAGGTGGCGCCGGAGATGTCGTTGCCGGTGCGGCCGATGTAGCTGACAACGACGCCCACCGAGCCGATCGGCACGACCGTCTTGGGGATCATCTCCACCGTCGCGAACCAGCGGTTCACGAAGTAGGTGCCATCGGTGAGGGGCATGTGCTGACGGCCGCGGCGGCCACCGGCCAGGAGGAAGGCCTCCGGATCCTGGTAGTTATTGTGGTAGTTGGCGTCGGCGAGATCACCACCGACCGTCGGGGCGATGATCTCCCCCGGAGCCAGCGACGGGCCGTCGTGGACGGTAACGATCGCGAGTAAGTCGGCAGGCAATTCCGCTGCAACCACGGCCGAGTCATGGTCGGGAATCGCCGCCACGGCTGTCCCCTTGCCGACGACGACCGGACCGAAGCCGGAGGCGGCACGGAGCTCGGCCAGCCAGCGGCCGAGCGATTCCTGCTCGGCACGGGTCTGCACGACTTTGAGCGCGAAGACGGCGTTTTCACTGATCACCGTGAACAGCGCCGGGTTGATCGCATAGACCCCCTCGCGGAGGATCGCGCGCTGGCGTCCCTTCTGGCCGGCGATCCGGCTGGAGGTGGCGTCAGTAGGGGACTTGAGGCCGAGAAAGCCGCGGGCATCCTGAAAGTTGTTGCAGTCGACGACCCGTGCGAGCGTCTGGCTGGGGGGAAGCGTTTCGCCGTCGCGGGCAAAGACGTAGCCGATCTTCCCCTCGGGGATGCTCACCAGTGGCGCGGTGTGGATGGCGTACTGCCATCGCCACCAGCCGAAGTGGAGGCCACCGCGGAGGATGTCGGCCTGGTAGCCGGCCTCGGCCGCAGGGGCGATGATCCGACCCTCCGTCACGCTGCCGGCAAGTGACCACCACTTCTCCACAACGCCGATCCGGTCATTGGGGATCCAGCGAAAGCAGAGCCAAAACAGCAGCGCCAAGGCAACCACGATCCACACCGGCAGCCAGGCGAGGAAAAACGACAGCGCCCCGAGGGGGAGCGATGGTGGTATCGGCAGGGAGAGGTCCGTGAGGCGGACCGCGAGACAGACCATTCCCGTGAGGGAGTCATAGACAGTCACGTGAGAAGCCCTCCGGCGTCGGCAGCCGGACCGGGGGCCTGAAGAAGGCCACCGGGAGGACCGACGCAGTAGCAAACCCAGGGCCTTCGCGCTCCTGCGGGGAGCGAAAGAGTGCCCTTTCAATTCGGGCCGGACACCGCGTCCGACCATGCCTACGGGGTTAGCTGACGGGCTAGGGCTTGAAAGTACCCCGGTTCACTCGCGTGAACCTACGCCCCGGGTCTGGTCGCCGCCTCGCAAGGGCGATCGACCACACCGGTTGGTTCCCCCGTTCGCGGCCTTTCGGCCACGACTCGGCGACGCTTGGATTATACCACGGGCGGTCAAGGGGGGCGGCGAGGATTTTCTCAGGGTCGCGCGCAACCGCCGCTGTGACAAGCAGATCGGATCGATCGATCGAGCGTCGACAGGCCCTGTGCTATCGGCCCAGACCGAGACGGCAATCTCCATGGCCGCGGCGGGCGGATGAGCCGATCGTCGCCGTGGTATTCTCCGCCACCCTTCCTGGAGGAAATCTTCATGCATCGTCTTCTTCGCCTCGGTTCGTGCGCCCTCGTCGCCGGCACCGTTGCCTGGTCGGTCGTCTTCGCCCCGGTCGCTTCCGCCGCCGAGCCTCCCGCCGGGAAGGACCGGCCGCTGGAGGTGCTCTACATCACTGGCGGTTGCTGCCACGACTACGACGCCCAGAAGGTGCTCATCGCCAAGGGGATGGCGGCCCGCGCCCGGATCCGCACGACCGTCGTGCAGGAGGGGGGCACGTCGACCAATCATCCGATCTCGATCTACGACAAACCGGATTGGTCGAAGGGCTATGACGTCGTCTTCCACAACGAGTGTTTCTCCGACGTCAAGGACCCGGCCTTTCTGAAGAAGATCCTCGCCGAGCATGAGAAGGGGGTGCCGGCGGTCCTCATGCACTGCGCGATGCATTGCTACCGGGCCGGCAATGACGACTGGTTTAAGTTCTGCGGGATCACCTCCCCCGGCCACGGTGCCCACTACGCCTACACCTGCAAGCTGAAGGGAAAGCATCCGATCCTCGCCGGGATGCCGCTTGAGTGGGAGGTGCCGAAGGAGGAGCTCTACTACTCCGACAAGGTGTGGTCGACCGCCACGCCACTGGGGGAGGCGATGAGCACCGACCGCAACGCCATGCAGACCTGCATCTGGACCAACCAGTTCGGCAAGACCCGCGTTTTCGGGACGACGATCGGTCACTACGCCGAGACGACGGCGACGCCGGAGTTTCTCGGGCTCATCACCCGCGGCACCCTGTGGGCCGCCGGAAAGCTCGACGAGGATGGCACCCCGGTCGACGGCCTGGAACTGACCGAGGCCGAGAAAGCCGCGGTCGAGGATCCGGCCCCGGAGCCGCAGCCGACACCGGCCAACTGATCAGGGAAGCACCCGCGCGGACGACCACCGGAGCCTTTCCGGCAGCCGCCCTGTCGGTCTGCCCCGGTTCGGTGGGGGCCGGCTGACAGCCGCGGGGGCCATGGTACGATTCGGCCGAGAATCGGTTCGGAATCCCCGGCGGAATCCCCGTCGGAATCTCTGCAGGAGGCGGGTTGTGGCACGTGCGGCGCTGGCACTCGAGGACGGAACGGTCTATGTCGGCGATTCGTTCGGCGGCCGGGGGACCTCGTCGGGGGAGGTCTGTTTCAACACCTCGATGACCGGCTATCAGGAGATCCTCACCGACCCGAGCTACCGCGGTCAGATCCTCTGCATGACGACGCCGCAGATCGGCAACTACGGCGTGAACCGGGACGATGTCGAGAGTGCCAGGATCCACATGGCCGGGTTCGTCGTCCGCGAGGCGAGCCGGATCCCGAGCAATTTCACCGCCACCGGATCGCTCCAGGACTACCTCGAAAGCGCCGGCGTGATCGGGCTGTCGGGAATCGACACCCGGGCCCTCGTCCGCCGACTGCGGATCCGCGGCGCGATGACCGGCGTGATCTCGAGCGAGATCCTCGATCCGGTGAAGCTCGTGGAGATCGCCCGCTCGGCGCCGGCGCTGGTCGGCCGCGACCTCGTCGCCGAGGTGATGCCCAAGGGGGAGAGCGACTGGGCCCAGCCGCTCGACGAATCAGCCACGCCCCTCGTGCAGCCGACTGAGGGGGGATTCTATGCAGACGTCGCTCCCGCCGGCCCGGTGAAGCATGTCGTCGCCCTCGACTATGGAATGAAGTGGAACATCGCCCGGCATCTTGTCAGCAGTGGCTGCCGGGTGACGATCCTCCCCGGGCGGGTGTCTGCGGCGGAGGTCCTCGCCCACCGCCCCGACGGCGTCTTCCTCTCCAATGGCCCCGGCGATCCGGAGGTCCTCACCGGCTGCGTGGAAACCGTCCGCGGGCTCGTCGGCCAGGTGCCGATGTTCGGGATCTGCCTCGGCCACCAGCTCCTCGCACTGGCCTGCGGGGCGCAGACGTTCAAGCTCAAGTTCGGTCATCGCGGCGCCAATCAGCCGGTCATGGATCTCCAGACCGGGGCTGTCGAGATCACCTCGCAGAATCATGGCTTCGCCGTCGACGAAGCAACGCTCCCGCCTGAGCTCGAGGTCACCCACCGCAATCTCAACGACGGCACGATCGAGGGGGTGCGCCACCGCACGGCGCAGGCCGCGAGCGTGCAGTATCACCCCGAGGCGGCCGCCGGGCCGCACGACGCCGCTTACCTGTTCGGCACGTTCCACCGGCTCATGGCCTGAGGCCGGCGACCAGGTGCAGCCCTCCGGATGGAGCTCGGGGCAGCCGCACCGGCTCACGGAGCGCTGCCCTGGAGCCGGTGTCCAGCCGAGGTCTCCAGTCCGTACTCCCTGACAAATCGGCGGATCGCCCGGCCCTGAAGCGGCAGCGACTCCTGCTCGTCGCGGGGCCAACTGCAGCGCAGGGGAGCCGACGGGCCGATGTCGAAGGCGACGAACCCGCGCCCCAGTTCCTCCACGATCCGGTGGAGGAAGACGTGGTGCGGGTGGCCATACTCACCCTCTTTCCCATGGGTGAGGAGGTGGTCGTACGGACCGGCCGTCTCCTCGATCCTCCGCTTCGCTTCCGGGTAGGGGATCGAGCAGCGGCGATTGGTGATGTCGGCCGGGGGAGGATCGTGCGGCAAGGCCAGCGAGAAGACGTCGATCGAATGCCGCTTCCAATATCCCCGCATCTCTTCGACGCGCGGGGAATCGTCGTCAAGGATCAGATAGGCGATCGTCCACTCGAACTGTCGGTTCGCGAGAATGTAGTGATAGCCGAAGATGACGCAGTCATCCGGATGCGCGACGATGCACAGCGCTTTCGGCATGCGAACGTTTCCTGCAGGGCAATCGCCGGCGGAGCAGGGAGC
>JBAWVV010000021.1:0-22274 GCA_037147115.1 Planctomycetia bacterium
CGATCCCAGGGCCCCCTTCGCCCCCCCCTCGCCGTTCCCGCCCGGCGGGGGCGACACGCTTCCCCCGTTCACCTTCGATCCCCGCGTTAACGGTCTGGGCCAGCGCCCTGTCGACGGGGTGGGATCCCCCGATAACAGCCCGCTGGCCCCGGTCGGAGGATCGCCGCCGGTATCCCCCGATGGGACAGTCTCCGTCCTTGTGCGGTCGGCGGCGCCTGCGGCGGTCGCGCGCGGCGGGACGAACGGCCCTTTCCCCCCTTCCTCGACGGAAAGCCCGCCCGTGGCACCGCCACGCACCGCGTTTCCTCCCACCTCGGTCGGGCTGAGTGTGGCTCCGCCACCGAGCGCTCTGGCTAACCCGGCCGCCGATCTCGTCGCGCGGGGGCTCGAGCTGCCATTTCCGCTCGTGGCCGGCAGCCCCACCGCCGACATTGCCCCGCCGCGCCCGTTGGCGCTCCTGGAGGCCCTGGAGCGCTCCGGCGACAGGACGCGCCGCCTGTGGATCACTCAGGCCTACTGGAAACTCGCCGCGGCCGCGGCGCGGGTGCGGTTCGCGGCCGAAGCCGAGGAGCGCCTGGCGCTGGTGGCGCCGGGGGGGAGCTCCGACGATCTGGTGCTGCTCGATCTCGCCACCGCGACGGCCCGCGGAGAGAGCGCCTCGGCGGGAGTCGAGCTCGTCGCCGCGCAACAGGAGATCGTCGATCTGGTCCGGTTGCCGGTCACCGATCCCCCGCCGTGGCCGGTCGATCGCCCCCTCACAGCCGCCTACCAGACCCATTTCGACACGATCTTCGCCGGGCGGCCAGCCACCGGCAGGGTGCGGGCCATTCATCGGCAATTGCCGCTGCAGTATGCGGCGGTGGTGGCACGGGCCGAGGCGGCCACGGCGGCGGAGCGCCGGTTCACCGCCATTGAGGCCCTCCACGCCCAGGGGAGCCAGCCGATCGGCGCGGTCCTCTCCGCCCACGACGCGGTGACCGCTCAGGGGGAGGCCTTCGTCCGGGCCGTTCGTGGCTACAACCTCGACATCTCCGAGTATGTCATGGCTGTGGCGGATCTCTCGGTCCCCGACGAGCAGTTCGCGATGATGCTCATCGGCCAGCCGACCCCCTGGCGGCAGACGATGGCGGCGGTGCCCCCGTTTGCCGGCAATGACCGGGTGGTGCCCGTGGCCGGGCAGTCGTTCTCGGTGGGCCAATCGCCGCAGTCTCCAGACGTTTTCCCGACCGGCACCCCCATCCTCCAGACGCCTCCGGCCGTCGGTCTTCCAGGGGCGAATCCGTTGCCCCCGGGCAGATTCGCTCCGCCGCCGAACGCGCCCGGGGGCGCCCCGTTCCCTCCCGCCGGCGCACCGTTCGGCGGCTGATCGCCCCCTGAGGGCTGCCGGCGAATGCCAAAAACGGCTTGCGTCGGGGCCCCGGGCCGCGATGATTCGGTATGGCCACTGATCCCCTCACGCTGATGTCCGCCCCGGGCGCTCCGCCGCTGACTTCGGGCCCGACCCTTGCCCCGACCCCTGCCCCTGTCACGGCTCCGCTAAAGATTGGCCCGGTCGTCGTCGATCCGCCGATCCTTCAGGCGCCGATGGCCGGCTACACGAATTACGCCTACCGCCAAGTGGTGCGGGAGTTTGGTGGGGCGGGATTGCTCGCGACGGAGATGATCGCCGCTCGCAGCGCGACTTGGTTGGAGACCAACCGTGGTGAGCATCCGGACCGGTTGTGGGGGGTGAGGGATGAACCGCGGCCGCTGGCGGTGCAGATGTGGGACAACGATCCCGACAACCTCGCCCGCGTCGGTCGGCGGCTGGCGAAAGATTTCGGGGTCAGTGTCGTCGACCTCAATTTCGGCTGTCCGGTGCGTCAGGTGACGGTCAAGGCTCAGAGCGGATCGTGGCTCCTCCGCGACCCCGACCGTGTCGGTGCCATTGTCGCCCGCGTCGTCGAGGCGTGCGACGGCGTGCCGGTGACGGCGAAGATCCGGCTCGGCTGCAGCGACGATTGCCGCACGGCCATCGAGGTGGCGCAGCGCATCGAGGAGGCTGGGGCATCTTGCCTCACGGTCCACGGCCGCGTGGCGTCACAGTTCTTCTCCGGGGATGCCGATTGGAGCGCCATCGCCGCGGTCAAGCGGGCGGTGTCGCGGATGCCGGTGGTGGGAAATGGCGACATCGATTCCGCCGCCACCGCCGTGGCCCGGCTCCGGGAGAGTGGCGTCGACGGCGTCATGATCGCGCGCGAGGCGCTGTCCCGACCATGGATTTTCGCCCAGACCGCCGCGCTCCTCCGCGGCGAACCCCTCCCTCCCGATCCCGGCCTCCCCGAACAAAAGGAGCTTGTGCTCCACCATTACGACCTCGTCTGCCGGCGATTCGGCATCGAGCGGGGAACGCTCCTGATGCGGAAGTTTGCCTGCGCTTATGCCCAGGGCCTCGCCGGGGCGCGGGAGTTCCGCGGGCGGGTGTCGCGCGTCGAGACCCGCGAGGCGTTTCTCGAAGTCATGCGGGTCCATTTCCCGTCGGCGCAGGCGGGCCAACAGGGAACCGCATGACACCCTCGCCTCACAGGCTCACAAAAAAGGGAATATTTTTCGCATGAGGCGTTGTCGAAAAAGCCTTTGAGCGTAGAATGCCGTGATGAAAACGTTGTCCAATCCATCCACAATTCAGCGGTTTCCGGCCGACACGGGAGCTTCCGAGCGAACCCCGGTGCCCCAGGCCGAGAAGCGATCGGAATTGCGGGCCTCCGACTCGGTCCTCGTCGAACTGCTGCGGACCAACGGCCAGACCGGCGTTGGAGAACTGGCGTCGTCTCTGCGTGTGACTGCGACGGCGGTGCGGCAGCGGCTTGAGCGGCTGATGCGAGAGGGGATCGTGATGCGGGAGGTGGTGATCACTTCCGCCGATGGAGGCTCCTCTGGCGCGAGGCGGCGGGGGCGTCCGGCCCATGTCTACGGCCTCACCGAGAAGGGCGTGCGCACGGGGGGAGACAACTTCCGTGACTTGGCCACGGTCCTGTGGAGCGAGATTCGCCGGGTGGAATCCCCGGAGGTCCGGCGGGGGCTTCTTTCTCGCGTCGGCTCGGCGATGGCGGGGCTCTACGAAGAGCAAGTCGGCGGTGGCACGCTCCACGAGCGGCTCGAGCGGGTGGCGGGAGTCTTCCGCGATCGCCAGATCAACTGCGCCGTCGAGTACACCTCGAAGCCGGATGGGGGGCCATTCGCCGTCCTCACCAATCATGTCTGCCCCTATCCAGAGATTGCCGAACAGGATCGCGGTATCTGCGCGGCGGAGCGCCTGATGCTCCAAGATCTCCTCCGCACCTCAGTTTCGCTGGCGACTTGCCGTCTCGACGGCTTCGACTGCTGCCGCTTCGCCGTCGGCGTCGGCTCGGAGGCCGTGGGGGAAACCGGCGAGGAGTGATGCTTTTTTTCAGTCATTTCCCGGGCCCGATCGGTCGGCCCGGGCGTTTGTTGATGGGTTCTTTCGTCCCGCCGCGCGGCGGGGTCAACTGGCTCTGTCCTCATTCCCGGGGACCGCTCGATTCGAGGCTCCGGCCTCGCCGACCTGTTCACGACCAAACTGCGGAGAATCACGCATGACACAGCCCTGGATCGAAGGCCGCTTCGAGGAAAACCTCGTTCTCACCACCGTTGAGCAGGCGATCAATTGGGCCCGCCAGTCGAGCATCTGGCCGATGACCTTCGGGTTGGCGTGCTGTGCCATCGAGATGATGGCCGCCGGGGCGAGCCGCTACGATCTCGACCGGTTCGGTGCGGGTGCCTTTCGCGCTTCCCCGCGGCAGGCCGATCTGATGATCGTGGCCGGGACGGTCACCTACAAAATGGCCAGTCGTGTCCGTCGCCTCTACAACCTCATGCCCGATCCGAAATACGTGATCGCCATGGGGGCCTGCACCACCGGCGGTGGGCCGTACTTCAAGTGGGGCTATCACGTCGTCAAGGGAGTCGACCTGGTCGTTCCGGTCGATGTCTACGTTCCCGGCTGCCCGCCTCGCCCGGAGAGCCTCCTCGAGGGTCTGATGCGGATCCAGGACAAGATCGTCGGCCAGCGGATCGCCAAGCGGTCGGATGGTCCCGGCAAGATCGATGACGAACTGCCGATTCCCCATCACTCCGGCTATGTCACTTCCCCCGTCGCCGACGGCGCGCTCGTGTTCGATCACCAGAAGGTCCAGCCCTGAACGGGATCCTTTCCATGAAGCAGCACCACGAACATCCTTCGGATCAACTCGTCATCCGCGGCCTCCATGTCGCCGTCGAGGGGCAGGAGATCCTCAAGGGGGTCGATCTGACCATCGCCCGGGGTGAGATCCACGCGCTGATGGGCCCCAATGGCTCCGGCAAAAGCACGCTCGGCTATGCCATCATGGGCCATCCCTCCTATGCGGTGACCGCCGGCACGATCGAACTGGTCGACGCCGATGGGGTCCGGCACGACCTCCTCGCCATGGAGCCAGATGAGCGGGCGCGGGCGGGGGTATTTCTTGCCTTCCAGCGGCCGATGGCGATCCCTGGGGTGCGGCTGGCCGACTTCCTCCGCCACGCGGTCACCAACGTCCGCAATCCGGAGCGGAAGGAGGGGCAGGAATTGATGCCGATGAAGGATTTCCGCTCGGAACTCAAGGCGAAGATGGCGGATCTCTCGATCGATTCCGAGTTCGCACGTCGATACGTCAACGAGGGCTTCTCCGGCGGCGAGATGAAGCGGGCCGAGATCCTTCAATTGGCGATGCTCCAGCCCCGGTTCGCGATTCTCGACGAGACCGACAGCGGGCTCGATGCCGACGCCGTCCGGCTTGCCAGCCAGAGCATCGCGAAGATCGGCGGGGCTGCCGGCGGGGCCGCCAGCGGTGCCGCCGCGATGGGGATCCTCATCATCACCCATCACGAGCAACTCCTCGAGCACAACGTGCCCCACCGGACGCACGTGATGCTCGGTGGCCGGATCGTGGAATCGGGGGGTGCCGAACTCGCTGCCGAACTCCACAAGCGGGGCTACGAGCGGATCCGTGCCGCTTATCCCGATGCGGCCGCCGCGGAGCGCGCGATGGAGAATGCAGCGAAAAACCCCGAGGCTGCCGGCGTCTGACGGTGCCCTCCGCGGCCGGCCTTCCCTGCCGGTCGATCAAGAATCCTGCTCGATTTCCCGCTTGCCAAGAGGTCTGCAGTCATGGCCACCGACACCAATGAATCGAGCACCCTCGCCCTCGGCGAGATCAACAAGTACGACTTCCGCACCGATTCGCCGGCGGTCTTCAAGGCCCGTCGTGGCATCGACGCCGACATCGTCTCGCAGATCTCGGAGATGAAGCGTGAGCCGGCCTGGATGCTTGATTTCCGCCTCAAGTCGCTCGATCTCTTCAACAGCCGTCCGATGCCACACTGGGGCGGCGACATCGGCATCGACTTCCAGGAAATCTTCTATTACCTCAAGCCGACGGATCACCAGGGAAAGACCTGGGACGACGTGCCGGAGGAGATCAAGAAGACGTTCGAACGCTTGGGGATCCCCGAAGCGGAGCGAAAGTTTCTCTCCGGGGTGAAGGCGCAGTTCGAGAGCGAGGTGGTCTACGGATCGCTCGCGGAGGATCTGGCGAAGAAGGGGGTGATCTTCACCGACACCGATACCGCCGTCCGCGAGCACCCTGACCTCCTGCGGGAGTACTTCGGGAAGATCATTCCCCCGACCGACAACAAGTTCGCCGCGCTCAATTCGGCGGTCTGGTCGGGCGGTTCGTTCATCTACGTCCCCAAGGGGGTGTCGATCGAGTTCCCGCTCCAGGCCTATTTCCGCATCAACGCCGAGAGCATGGGGCAGTTCGAGCGGACGCTGATCATCGTCGACGAAGGGGCCCATGTGCACTACGTCGAGGGCTGCACCGCCCCGATGTACACGACCGAGAGCCTCCATTCGGCCGTCGTCGAGGTGATCGTGAAGAAGCACGGCCGCTGTCGCTACACGACGATCCAAAACTGGGCCAACAACATCTACAACCTCGTCACGAAGCGGGCCGTCTGCCGCGAGGCCGCGACGATGGAATGGATCGACGGCAATCTCGGCAGCCACCTGACCATGAAGTATCCGGCCGTGTGGATGACCGAGCCGGGGGCCCACGGGGAGATCCTCTCGATCGCCTTCGCCTCAGCCGGCCAGCATCAGGATGCCGGCGCCAAACTCGTTCATGCCGCTCCTCACACCAGCGGCCGCATCGTCTCCAAGAGCATCTCGAAGAACGGCGGCCGGGCGAGCTACCGGGGGCTGGTGAAGGTCGAGGCGGGGGCTCGGAAGAGTAAGTCGAGCGTCGTCTGCGACGCTTTGATTCTCGACGACCGCAGCCGGAGCGACACCTATCCCTACATCGAGGTCGAGGAACAGGATGTCTCGATCGGGCACGAGGCGAGTGTCTCGAAGATCGGTGAGGAGCAGCTCTTCTATCTCACCAGCCGCGGCCTCACCGAAGCCGAGGCGAGCACGATGATTGTCGGCGGATTCATCGAACCGCTCGTCAAGGAACTCCCGATGGAGTACGCGGTGGAGATGAACCGACTCATCCAACTGCAGATGGAGGGGTCTGTCGGGTGAACCCCGGTCGACCAACGACGAACACAGC
Organism: Planctomycetia bacterium; assembly: GCA_037147115.1. GTDB lineage: Bacteria > Planctomycetota > Planctomycetia > Pirellulales > UBA1268 > QWOP01. The sequence continues at coordinate 6,633 of JBAWVV010000021.1, forward strand.
ATGACGACCGCCACCCCCACTCCCCCTGCCACGATCCCCGCTCCGACGGGATTTGACCGTCCCCTCCTCGACCGGCTGCTGGCTGGTTCGTCGCTCCCCGACTGGGCCATTGCGCTGCGCCGGGCTGCGGTCGATCGGCTCACCGCTCTCTCCCTCCCCGGCCGGGGAGAAGAGAACTGGATGCGAACCGACCTGCGGATGTTCCAACCGCGCGCCTGGGTCGGTGCGGCGGAGCAAACCATGGCCCCTGGAGGATCGCTCCCCGAAGCGCTCCTCGAGTCGGCCACGCAGGCGGCCGCCGCGGTGGCCGGTACCCCGGCCTTCGGTGGCCGGATCGCCTCGCTCGACGGGCATGTTGTCCGCGATGAGCTCGATCCGGCCCTCGCCGCGCAGGGGGTTTTGTTTGGTACCCCGGAGCGGATCCTGGCCACACACGGGGAGCAACTCCGGGGGCGCTGGTTTTCCGCGGTTGATGGCGGCGCGGACTGGTTCGCCGCCATGCATGCCGCCTTCCATCGCGCCGGGGCCGTGCTCTGGGTGCCCGCCGGGGTGCGGCTGACTGCACCGCTCCATGTCCTCTCCGCGATCAGCCCCGGTGGCCTCGACACGAGCCATGTCCTCGTCGTCCTCGACGAGGGGGCGGAGGCGACCGTGCTCACGGAGACGGTCGGTGGGGGCGACACGGGCGCCGATGCCGGCCTCCACTGCGGAGCCACCGAAATTATCGTCGGTCACAAGGCGTCGCTGCGGATGGTGAATCTCCAGAATTGGAACCGCGGGGTGTGGCATTTTGCCCGCCAGCGGGCCGTCGTCGAGGCTGGTGGCAAGCTCCAGTGGACGCTCGCCGCCCTCGGAAGTCGGCTGTCGCAGGTTCAGCAGGATGTTGCGCTCGTCGGTCGAGGCGCCGATGCCCAAGTCAACGGCGTGATGTTTACCGAGGGGCGCCAGCAACTCGTCTACAACACGCTCCAGCACCACATGGCACCGGGTTGCCACAGCGATCTCCTTTACAAGGGAGCGCTCCAGGACCGATCCCGGTTGGTGTGGCGCGGAATGATCAAGGTCGACAAGGCGGCCCAAAAGACCGACGGCTATCAGCGCAACGACACGCTCATGCTCTCGCGCGAGGCCCGCTCGGATTCGATCCCCGGCCTCGAGATCGAGGCTGACGATGTTCGTTGTACCCACGGCGCGACCAGCGGCCGGGTCGATGAGGAGCAGATCTTCTACGCCCAGGCCCGGGGGCTGACGGCCGACGAGGCCGCCAGGCTCGTGGTCGCCGGATTCTTCCAGCAGGTGTTTGACCGGATCACGATCCCGCCGGTGCGCGAGGCGCTCTCGGCCGCGATCGGTGGGCGGATTCGACGGGTCTCCTGACGGACTGTCTGCCGTCCCTCTGGTGGCTGGCGGACGTGCCGGGGCTGTCAGCGGCGAAAAAATGAACGCTGGCGAGAGTGGCGTGGCTGGAATCCGATTCCGGGAGGATGAGCGATGGCTGACTTCGTGCGGGTGGCCTCGGCAGGCGAACTGCCCGATCCGGGTTCGACCGTGGTTGAGGTCGATGGTGAATTGATCGCCCTGTTTCATGTCGAGGGGGCGTTCCACGCGCTCGACGACGTCTGCACCCATGACGGCGGGCCCCTCGCCTCTGGGGAGATCGTCGGTCACAAGGTCGCCTGTTCCCGCCACGGTGCGAAGTTCGACATCCGTACCGGAGCGGCGCTCTCGATGCCGGCAGTCCGGGCCACGCGGGCTCACGAGGTAAAAGTCGAGGCCGGGGGGGTGTGGGTGCGGTTGAGGAGCGGTCACGGCGCCGATGGCCCGGTTTCTCAAACATCCGTCGCGAAACCGGCCACGGGCCTCCCGATCGCTCCGCCCGCCGTCGCCGCCGTGTCGTCGACAGGGAACGCCGTCACGGCTCCGACTGCCACCGCTGCCGGAGCACTCTGCGAGGACGGCGTCCGGGAATTGCTCAAGCAGGTCAAGGATCCGGAACTGTTTGTCAACATTGTCGATCTGGGGTTGATCTACGGCGTTACCCTCGCTGCTTCGGCAGAGATTCCTGGCAAGCAGCAGGTGTCGGTCGACATGACGATGACAAGCCCGGCCTGCCCGGCCGGTCCGCAACTGATCGGCGACACGAAGCGGGCGCTCGCTGCCCATCCCGATGTGGCGGGGGTGGAGGTGCGGATCGTCATGGATCCCCCCTGGACTCCCGACCGCATGACCGACGACGCCCGCGATCAACTCGGCATTTTTTGAGGGATCTTCTCCCTGTGCGGGTCGTGCTCCACGAATGGTGCTGCTCGGGAGGGCTGCGGATGCCGGCAGCGGCCGCCGTCGGCGGGGATGCCGGGGGCGTGGCGGCAGGCCTGGCTGTCGAGGGACGGGCGCTGCTCGGAGCGCTGCTTTGGGATGGCCTCCGCGCGGACGACCTCGAACTGACGCTGCTCCTCGACGGCGCGGAAGATCTGCCGCTGCCACCGGGAGTCGACGACGATCGGGTAACGGTGATCCGCGTTCCGAACGGAGATGAGCGGAGACGTCTGGCGGCAGCGGCGGCCGGAGCCGATTGGACGCTGATCGTGGCGCCAGAGACCGACGGCATCCTCGCCGACCGCGTGGCGCTGGCCCGTGCTGCGGGCGGGCGCGTGGCCGCTGCCGGTGGGGCTTTCATCACCCTTGCCGCCGACAAACAGGCCACCGTCCTCGCGCTGGCGGGCGCCGGCGTGGCGGTTCCGGCCGGGTGTCTCCTGCCGGCCGGGGAACGGCTCCCCGACGCGTTCCGGAGGCCGGCCGTGGCCAAGGCCCTCGACCGCTGTGGCGGTGACGGGCTCGTCGTCGTGCCGCGCGGGGCTGATCTCCCCCCTGCCCCGCTCCCCCGCCGGGTCGAGGCGTTCGTCGCCGGGGTGCCGGTGGGGGTCTCTTGCCTGTGCGGACCCGCCGAGATGATCGCCCTGCCGCCGGTCCGGCAGCGGTTCTCCACGGGGATCCATCCCGGCTACCTGGGGGGCGATCTGCAGTTGGGGGAGCTGCTCGAATACCGGGCTATGGCCCTGGCCCGTCGGGCCATCCGGGGGCTCGAGTCGCCGCTCCGGCGGGCCGGTGGGTGGGTCGGAGTCGACATGATCCTCGGCGATCGGGAAGATGGCAGCGACGATCGTGTCCTTGAGATCAATCCGCGGATGACGACGTCGTTCGTGGGGCTTTCGACCCTCGGGACGGCGAGCCTGCTGCGGGCGATGCTGGCGATCGCCGCCGGCGATCCGTGCACCTGGCCCGGGGCGTCGACCGGAGCGAACGGTGCCTTCGCCGTCGGGGATGGGGCTCTTGATGGATCGACACCGCGCTGAATCACCCGCCGGCCGGGTCCTCGCCTTCGATGTCGGTGGTGCCAATCTCAAGGCAGCCGATGGACGCGGCCGCGTGCACGCCGAGACCTTCGCGCTGTGGCGCCGCCCCGACGAGCTTGCCGGTCGGCTGACGGCGATCGCGGCGGCCTGGCGCCCCGAGCGGATCGTCGCCACGATGACCGGCGAGATCGCCGACTGCTTCCCCGACCGCGCGGCGGGTGTGGCCGCGATCGTCGCCGCACTGCAAGGCGCCGCTGGGGCGGTGGAGGCCGACCTCGGCATCTATCTCGTCGACGGCCGTCTGGTCGCCCCCGAGGTCGCCCTTGCCGCCCCCCACGCCGCGGCCGCCTCGAACTGGCATGTCCTCGCCCGGCTCGCCGCCGCTGCGGCAGAGTGTGACGACGGGCTGCTCGTCGACGTCGGTTCGACGACGACCGACATCCTCCTCCTCGACCGCCGGGGCGCACGCCCGTCGGCGACCGACGATGCCGGGAGGATGGCCAGCGGCGAATTGGTCTACACCGGGATCGAGCGGACGCCGTTGGCCGCGCTCGTGCGTTCTCTGCCGCTGGCGGGCCGGCGCCGTCCGCTGGCCGCCGAACATTACGCATCGTCCCAGGACGCCTGGCTCCTCCTCGGCGGAATCCCCGAGAACGGGGCGTCGGGCGACACCGCTGACGGCCGCCCCGCCACCCGCGAGGGGGCACGGGTTCGCCTGGCTCATCAGGTCCTCGTCGAGCCGGCCGAGGTCAGCCTCGACGAGGCGACGCTCGCGGCCGAGCGCCCGGCCGCCGTGCAGGTGCGCCTCATCGCCGCGGCGATCCGCCGGGTGTGCGCCAGAAGGGATCGCTCGCCCGGGTGTGTCGTCGTCTCCGGGCACGGCGCCGTGTTGGCCAAGCGCGCTTTAGAGCGGGCCGGGATCTTTGCCCCGGCGGTCGATCTCGAGGAGCGGCTCGGGGGGGCACTCTCAAGGGCCGCTCCGGCGCATGCTCTGGCGCTGGTCGCGCTGGGAGAGCTGCGATGACGCCCCACCGAAGCCGATCGGGCTGGTGGTTTGGCGACCTGGGGGATGCCTCGGGGGAGGCGCTGGCCTCGTCGCCTACCGGGGCGCCGGAGGTGATCCGCTTCGGTGGAAGCCTCCTCGAGCGGGCCGAGTGGCCCGAGCTCATCGGCCTTCTCCTCCAACCGCCTTTCGGGGGCGGGCCCAGCCCGCCGCTGACGCTCGTCGTCGGCGGTGGCGGCATCGTCGAGGGGCTGCGTGGCATCGATCGGACGCGCCCCCTCGATCAACGCCTCGTCCATCGGTTGGCGATCGACGGCATGGGGATCACGGCCCGGCTCGTCGCCTTCACCCTCGGCCTGCCGCTGGTGACGCGGCCGATCGACTGCCACGCCGTGCTCGACATCGCCGGCTGGCTGGCGGCCGACCCGGCGCGGGGCGAGGGGATCCCGGCATCGTGGAGCGTGACGAGCGATTCGCTCGCCGCCATCGTGGCTGCCGCCCATGCCTGCGACCTCCTCCTGGCGAAGAGTGTCCCCCCGCCGCGGCCACCGGGAGCCGCCCGGGAGACGAATCTCGCGTCGCTAGCCGGCCTCGGCTGGGTCGACGGGTGGTTTCCCGAGGCAGCGGCAGGCGTGGCGAGGGTCCGCTGGGCCGCGCCAGCACGCGGGTCGAAGCTGCGAGCGCCGAAAGGGAGAGGGGGAGGGAAGCGGGTGGGCTGAGGTCAGTCCCACCACCAGGCGCCGTTGGCCCGGGCGCCCAGGGCTGCGGTGCGCGTCGTCGCGACATCATCCGACTCGACCGTGTTCGTTGCGAATCCCCACGGCTGGAACTGGATGCCGCCGGAGGCACTCACCACCCACCGTCCCCCCTTCTTCACCCCGCTGGCGACGGTTGGGACGGTAGCCGGAGCGTCGTAGGTCGGGAGGCGGACACGCTCGGCATCGAGGAGCCCCGACAGATCGAGGCCCGCCTTGCGGTCGAGCTGCTGCCCCTGGATGAGGGCGGCGACAACGGCGAGATCGACGCAGTTGGCCAGCTCGGCGAACACCGGATGCTTCGCGGAGAGGGCATCGTACTTCGCGCTGAAGCCATCGCACCACTTCTGCGCCACCTTGTCGCTCGGGCCGGCCCCGCGCTTCACGCCGTCCTTCGCGAAGACGTCGCTCTCGGTGAGGCAGGCGATCTTTCGGCCGGAGAGCCGGAAGGCGAGCTCGTCGGCGACGCGGGCGACCCGGTCATCCGACGCCTAGAGCCAGAAGCGGGGGAGCGTGCCGACGCTGGCGTTGGCGGGAACCGTCGACAGGTAGCTGGGAAGGTCATTCAGTCCGGAGGGCTCGAGGCCCATGCCGATCCGCTTCAGTCGGTAGTCGGCGGCAACGAGCACGCGGGCGAAACGGCTGTCGGTCGGCACGCCGCCGATGCGGATGTTCTGGGGACCGAGAACCTCCTCCATCTTTCGGAGCGTTCCGGCCGGATCGGCGGCACTGGCCTGCTGGAGTTTGAGAAACTTCTGCAGGTCGGCGACGCGCTCGGGGACCGGATCGATCGAGCACAGCATCCCCCCCTCTCGGGCTCCGTCGACGGCCCGGAGGGCGACGATGAAATCCTCGAGTTGGAGCAGCGGGCGACCGCTCGACGCCCCGAGGACGTTGCCTTTCGCATCGACGCGCGCTGCATCGGCCGGACCGGCGAGCACGATGTCATGACCATCGGGATCGACGAACACATGGGTGATCCGTTCGAGCCCGCCCATCAGTGCGACATCTGCCGGAAGGGGCGCCGTGCCGGCTGCGGCCGCCTCGACGGCCTTCGTGAGACGGGCCAACGACACCTTCCGCAGGCCATCCTTTGATTGCTTCGGGCCGCCGCCGGCCAAGGCCTTGCGGCGGGTGGCGGAGAGTTCGTCGAGGATCTTCGCATCGACGTTGCGGACGATGCCGTCAGCGTCGATCGAGATGCCGCCGACCGCCTGGCCACCGAGAAACTGCGCCTCGGCCGATCCAAGCCCGGCGCATGACAGGATGATCGCCAGCAGGGCCGCCACCGGGCGGCTCCAGCCCGACGCGCCGAGGGGTTCGTGCCGCCCGAGGCCCCGGGTCGTCGCCAGAGGTCTTCCGCCGGCGGACGGCGGGGCAACGAGATGGGAATGCGGTGCCTGGCGTGTCATGGACGTCCTCCGGCTGGGAAACCCGTGACCGGGAGGCACGGGGGCTTGACAAACGGGGTGATCCCGCATTTCGCGGCAATCGTAGACCGGCCGGGGTTTGTTCTGCAAACCCGATTGCGACGGGCAAAACTGGGGGTCTGGCCGGTTTTTCCCCCCAGCCGCCCGGCGGGAGCCGATGGAGAGGGCCCGCGGCTCGCAAATCCCCTCCGGCTGATGCATCATGCACAGGCGCCCATTCGCCGGTCTCGGTCATGGGCCGCGCCCCGCCTCCGAGACCTGAATGGGCCGATGGAATCCAATCCCGCCTTTCTGCTCGTCCTCGATCCCACCGTCGGCCACAGCGTCGTCCGTCTTTACCCGGGGCAGACGTGCACGATCGGCCGTGGGCCCTCCAACAGCATCGTCCTCCACGACGAGCGTTCCAGCCGCTTCCATGCCGAGGTGATGGCGGTGGCCCCCCACTGGGTGGTGCGGGATGTCGGCAGCCGAAATGGCACGATCGTGGGGAGCGAACCGATCGTCGGTGAGCGGACGCTCGCCGCGGGGGACACGATCCGCATCGGCGGAGCGGAGCTCGTATTCGGCGAAGGGGATCCGCCGACCGACCTGTCCGGGCTCTCCGACGAGGCAACGGAGACCTCCGAAGTCACCAGTGACATGCGGAAGTGGTCCGATGCGATCACGCTCCGCCGGGACAAGACGCGGCTCCTCGACGACATCGGTGAATCGGCCGGCAGCGTGCCCCGCGTCGGCAAGGCTGCCGCCAGTCTCTGCCGGCTCGCCTTTGCCCTCGCCCGCGCGACCGACATCGCCGAGGTGGCCCGCTTGGCGCTCGATGCCGCGATGGATGGCGCCGGAGCCCCCCATGGTGTTGTTCTCTTCCCTCCGCTCGGACCGACGGCGGAATGGCGGGTGCCCACCGGTGTGACGTCGCTCGTGCCGGCGGCGGCAGCCCCCCCGGGGTGGCCGCCCGAAGGCGGGCTCCCCGCCGGAGCCGTGGCAACCGTCCTGGCCTCGAATGAGGCGATCCTCGTCGGGCGTGCGCCGCAAGCCCCGGTCGCCGGGGCCGCGGTCGACGATTCCCGCTCGGCGATCTCAGCACCGGTGCGGGTCGGTGGGCGGCCGGTCGGCGTCCTCCATGTCGAACAGGCCGCCGGCGGCCGACCAGCGACCCCCGACGACCTCGAGTTCGTGATGGCGGTCTGCGACGCCCTGGGGATCGCGGTCGAGAATCTCTCGACGCGGGAGCGGCTTTCCGTTCGCCTCGCGAGCACCTCCGACGAGAATGAACGTCTCCGTCAGCGGCTCCGGGAGGAGTCGCGGATGGTGGGAGGGAGTCCGGCCCTGTCGAACATCGTCAGCCAGATCGCCCGCGTCGCGTCGACCAAGGCGACGGTGCTGGTGCGCGGGGAGAGTGGCTCCGGCAAGGAGCTCGTCGCCCGGGCGATCCATGACGCCAGCGACCGCCGCACCGCGGCGTTTGTCTGCCTCAACTGCGCTGCGCTCACCGAAACGCTCCTCGAGAGCGAGCTGTTTGGGCACGAGAAGGGCGCCTTCACCGGCGCCACCGAACGGAAGGCGGGGAAGTTCGAGGCTGCCCACCGGGGAACGCTGTTCCTCGACGAGATCGGCGAGATGAGCCAGACGATCCAGGCGAAGTTCCTCCGCGTTCTCGAGGGGCATTCGTTCGAGCGTGTCGGCGGCAGCCAGCGGGTGCAGGTTGACGTCCGCGTCGTGGCGGCCACCAACCGCAATCTCGAGGAGGCGGTGGCGGCCAATGAGTTCCGTCGCGATCTCTACTTTCGTCTCAAGGTGGTGGAGATTGTCGTGCCGCCGCTGCGGCGTCGGCGCGAGGACATCGAGCCGTTGGCCAGGCACTTCCTCGCCCGGTTCGCTGCCGAGACGGGGCGGGGTGTGCACGACTTCTCCGCCGCCGCCCTCGAGGCCCTCCTCGGCTACCAGTGGCCGGGGAACATCCGCGAGCTGCGCAACTGCATCGAGCGGGCCGTGGTGCTCTCCACGCACGACACGATCGACACGTCGGATCTGGCGCTCAGCCACCTCGCACCCTCCGGCGACACCGGTCGCGGCACGGGGCGCGGCACGGGCGGGCCCACCGGGGCGTTCGTCCCGCAGACGATCGAGGAACTGGAGCGCCGCCACATCATGGCGACGCTCGCCGCGGTCGGCGGCAACAAAACAAAGGCGGCAGCGATGCTCGGCATCGAGCGATCGACCCTCGACCGCAAGCTCACCCGGTGGGCGAAGCGCCTCTGAGTGGGCGGCGGCGTCAGTCGAGCCCGAAGTGCCGCTTCCAGTGTTCCACCTCGCCGGGGCCTGGCTCCGGGGGCTTGTCGGCACCCGGATCGGCCACCTTCCGTGGCCGCCGCAGGTCGGCCAACCAGGCGTCGGAGGAGACCGCTGCGGCGCCCCGCCGGCGGGCGGCGAGTTGCAGCCGGCGGTCGTTGGAAACCACCGTGATCGAGGCGGGGGAGCGTTCCTCCTCGAGGATCTCCTCGATGAGCGAGTCGGCGTCGGGGTATTCGCGCGCAAACCACACCCGGATGCCGCGGTGGGTGATCTTCCCAGGCAGGCCGTCGGGGGCCTTGGCGGCGTCGAAGACAAACAGCACGCGCGACGCCGTCTCGCCGACGAGGTCGGCGACATGGTCGAGCAGCGCCGTCCGCGAAGACTCAAGCCCGCGCGCGCCCCGCGTGGCCCCGAACACGCCCGAGGCGTGGAGAAGGTTGTAGCCGTCGACAAGGGTCAAAGACATCGCTCTGCCCCCGTCACGAGCCGGCGAGACGGTATTTCACCCGGCCAGCGACGATCGTCGCCACGGCCCGGCCGCGGAGCGTCCAGCCATCGAACGGCGAGTTGATGCTCTTGGAGCGGAACGACTTGACGTCGACCTTCCAGGACCGATCGGGATCGATGATCGTCACGTCGGCCGGGCTGCCGGTTCGCAGCGTGCCCCGGTCGAGCCCAAGGATCCGCGCCGGGAGGGTGCTCATCGCCTCCACGAGCCGCGGCCACCCGACATGGCCGGGGGCAACCAGCCGTGTCACCGAAAGCCCGATCGCCGTCTCCAGGCCGAGGATCCCAAATGGTGCCCGATCGAGCTCGAGCATCTTCTTCTCGCGGGCATGGGGGGCATGATCGGTGGCGATGCAGTCGATCGTGCCGTCGGCGATCCCCGCGATGATCGCTTCGACGTCGGCGGCGGTGCGCAGCGGCGGGCTCATCTTGCAGTTGGCATCGAACGTCCGCAGGGATTCGTCGGTGAGGGTGAAGTGGTGGGGGCAGGCTTCCGCCGTCACCCGCACGCCACGGGCCTTTGCCGCGCGCACCAGTGCCACGCCCCCCGCCGTCGAAACGTGCATCACATGGAGGCGGCCGCTGGTGCTCTCGGCGAGCGCCGTGTCGCGGCCGATCATCACCTCCTCGGCCGTCGCCGGCATCCCCCCCAAGCCGAGGAGGAGCGACACGAGCCCCTCGTTCATCACGCCGCCGCGGGAGAGCTCGAGGACTTCCTCGTGGGCGAGGATCGGCTTGCCGAACATGCTGCAATATTCGAGAGCCCGGCGCATCAGCTCGGCGTCGGAGACCGGTGCCCCGTCATCGCTGAAGGCCACGGCTCCCGCCTCGACGAGCTGACCGATCTCGGCGAGCTCCTTCCCCTCGCGGTTGCGGCTCACGCAGGCGACGACGAAGACGTTGCAGGTGTCGGCGCGGGCCGCCTTTTGATGGATGAACTCGACGGCCGCCTGGGTGTCGATCGGCGGCTCGGTGTTGGGGATGCAGGCCACGCTCGTGAAGCCACCGGCGAGTGCCGCCCGTGTGCCGCTGGCGATCGTCTCGTCTTCCTCGCGGCCCGGCTCGCGGAGATGGACGTGCATGTCGATGAGGCCAGGGGTGACGATCATCCCGGCCGCGTCGATCGTCTCGTCGGCCCGTCCGGCGCCGGTCTCGCCGGGGCCGATGCCGGCGATCCTCCCGTCGACGATCCGCAGGTCGGCGATCCGGTCAATGTCCTGGGCCGGATCGATCACGCGTCCGCCGCGGATGAGCAGTGTTGCCATCAGATTCCCCTCCCATCGTCACCAGGGGTCGTCGTTGAAGCGTCCCCGCGCGGCCCGCAGACGAGCCACAGCACGGCCATCCGCACGGCGAGCCCGTTGGTCACCTGATCGAGGATCAGCGACTGCGGGCAATCGGCCACCTCGGCCGTCACCTCAACCCCCCGGTTGATCGGTCCGGGGGCGAGAATGAGGAGCCCGGGACGGGCCCGCTCCATCCGCTCGGCCGTCATCGCGTAGAGGTGGGCATACTCGCGCACCGACGGAAACGGGCGGGTGTTCTGCCGCTCGAACTGGATCCGCAGGAGGTTGAGGACATCGCACACTGGGACGATGGCGTCGAGATCGTGCGAGACTTCGACCCCGAGCTCCCGCCACCGGGGCGAGACGAGGGTCGGCGGGCCGCAGACAATGACCCGGGCCCCGAGCTTGAGCAGGCCGTGGATGTTGGAGCGGGCCGTGCGGCTGTGGGCGATGTCGCCGACGAGCCCCACCGTCACGCCGGCGAGGTCGCCGAGGCGCTCGCGGATCGAGAAGATGTCGAGGAGCCCCTGGGTGGGGTGCTCGTGCGGGCCGTCGCCAGCGTTGATGATGCCGACGTCGAGGTGCTGGGCGAGGAGGTGCGGCGTGCCCGGCGTGGTGTGGCGGACGACAACGGCATCGATCCCCATCGCCTCGAGGTTTTTCGCCGTGTCGATGAACGACTCCCCCTTGGAGAGGCTCGAGCCTGAGGCGGAGAAATCGACGACGTCGGCACCGAGGCGCCGGGCCGCCAGTGAGAAGCTCGTCTTGGTGCGTGTCGAGTTCTCGAAGAACAGGTTGCAGATCGTCCGACCGCCGAGCACCGAGAGCTTCCGGCGGCACCCGTGGGTGGCTTCCTTGAAGCGGGCGGCGGTGTCGAGGAGGAGTCGGATCTCCTCGGGCGTGAGCCGTTCGAGATCGAGGAGATGGCGGTGGGTCCACGATGCCGGCACGGCATCGGGTGAACCCAGGGAAGCTGGGGGGAACGTGGGCATGGCGGCATCCGGAGGGAATGTCGTGGCTTCCGGTGGGAGTGGGCGGATTCTAGCAGGCGGGGCGGAATCGTCTTCGGGCCCCGGCCCGGGGTGAGTGCCCGCGATTCCAGCGGGGAAACCCCGGTCTTCCCCCCGGCGACGGACCCCCAGTGGGCATTTTTCCTGCCGCCGAAAGCCCCGGGATCCGTCTCCGGCGGCATCTGGCCTTGCCTCGTGGAATCGGGTCGGCCTACTTTCCTCCGCGATCCGGTGTGCCGGTTCCGTGCTGGCGGCGGTGTTCGACGTGAACACCGCGGGGGCAGCCGGTCGAGCGTCACCCTCGCGAGCGAGAATCCGATGGACAGCGAACGCGACACGTCGTCGGTGGAGAACCCAGGTCGGGGCCGGCCCCTCTGGCAGGCAAAGCTCGGCTTGGCCGGTTGGATGCTGGCCGGGATCGGCCTCCTCTCCCAGGCGGGCTGCATGTCGGCCATCACCGCCACGACCCTCCGGGAGGCGCTCCGCGAGACGGCCGCATCCCTCTCCTCCCCGCACGACCTCGACCATGCGTCGACGGCCCGCGTCGATCGTCCGGTGGCGGACGTCGAGGCCGAGGATGCCGAAAACTCTCCCGGCGGCGACGCCGAGCTCGAGCACGTGATCGACAACGCCGTCGCCCGCCTCTCGGCCGCCGGTGGCATCGATACACCGACCCAGGAACTGCTCATCAAGACTCTCGAACAGACCCGCCCAGAGGATTGGGCCGTCGTCGTCAACGAGTTTGCCAAGACGCTCGAGGCGTCGCGCGGGTCGATCGCCGCCGATGATGCCGCTGACGGCGCGATGCTTGCCCGGCCCCGAACCGGCGGCGTGCTCGAGCTCGACATCCCGGCGCGGGCCCGACCGTCGGCCGACGCTCCTCCCCTCGTCGCCGAGCTTGCCGCCGCCCCGGTGGAGCCGGTGGCCGCCGTCGATCTTTCCGGCATTCCGCTCCTTCGGGTAGCACCGATCGTTGTCGCTGCTGTTCCCGTCGCCCCGGCTCCCGTCGTCGAGGTCCCGCCGACACCGCCGATCGCTTTGCCACCGGCAACTCCACAAGCCCCGCAGCCGCTCGAGGTAGCTGATATTCCGGCTCGACCGATCGCCGTCGACGCAGTCCCTGCGCCGGTGATCGTGGCGGCCCTCATCGAACCGGCCCCGACACCGGCCTCGCCCGCCGAGCTGGTCATGTCGGAGGTCGAAACGGTGGCCCCGATGCCGCCGACCCCGGAGGCCTTTGAGCTTCCCCCCGCGACGGCCGCGGGAGGCGTGATCGCTCCCACCGGCCCGGTCGTCAGCAACGCCTGCTTTGCGACCCGGGTCCGCGGCTGGGGCAACGTGGAACGCTTCCCGACGGCGGCGTTCCGGCCAGGTCAGGAACTGATCGTTTACTTCGAACTCGACCGCCTCCAGATCCGCGCCGCCGCCGACGGACACACGACCGGCATCGACGCGGGCTTCCGCCTCATCGATGCCGGCGGCCAGCGCGTCGGGCAATGGGCGTTTGAGCCGATCGTCGAGACCTGCCCTGCCCCGCGCCGCGACTATTTCGCCCGCTATTTTCTCCGCATCCCCGAGGATGCCAAGCCCGGCCGTCACCGCCTCGAGTGGAGCGTGACCGATACCGTGGCCGGTGCCAGCCGTCAGGCCCACCTCGACCTCGACGTCGTGGCGGAGTAGTCGGGGCAGGCTCTCTGGCAACAGTCTTCCCCGACCGAAACCGGCTCGTCGTGATTCGGCCGACGCTGCGGTGTTTCACCGCGGGATTCCTGCACCGCCGCCAAGGAACTCTGGACGTGGGGCCGCCAGCCGGTGAGTGACCCCGGCCCGGCTATTTCCTGGTGATCAGCCGAAACGTCAGGTTGATCCGTTCCCCGACGGCCTCTTTCGTCTTCGGGACTTCGTGCTTCCAGAATTGCTGCATCGTCCCGGCCATGATGATGAGCGTTCCATGGCCTACCTGGAACTTCATCGTCTCCTTCGTCGTGTTGTGTCTGATCCGAAATGTCCGAGTCGCCCCCAGCGACAACGAGCCAATCACGTTGCCCATCTCCGGCTCGTCATCAGCGTGCATCCCCATGCTGTCTTGGCCGGAGCGATAGCGGTTCAGCAGGCAGTAGTTGTATTCCCCTTGGACTGCCTCGATCTGCTGCTTGATTTCAAGCAGCGTCGGTGTCCAGGGAAGAGCCACGTTGTCCCGGCCAGAGTACCGGTAGACGAGCCCGGGCTCGCCGTAGGTTGCAATCAGCCGCGGTTGCATGTGGCCAAAAACACCCGGCTTCTGTTCCCAGGCACATTCGTCGCGCACTTGGGTGAAGCAGCGGTCTGCAAGGTCGGGCGGTAGGAAAGCATCCTCGTAAAGCAGGATGCCGCCATCCGCCAGATGGATCGTTTGCATGGTCGTCACGTGCAGAGGTGTGTCGCCGTCGGGCATCACTTGTACTCGGTGGCCGTCACGCTGGGGCAGCGTGACGGACGCTTCCTTCACCGCCATCAGAATCGCAGCCCGATCCTGACGAGCACTAGGCCGATCGAAGATTTCGGCAATCTTCTTGGGTGTCTGCCGGCAAAGCTGGCCGAGATCAAACGGCACTGGTGAGCTCGGTCACCCCACGAACCTCTTTGCCAACAAGGCAGGGGCCGCCTACGTGCACACCCGGCATGATGTCTGGTCGGTCGGGAACAGGCTGCGGAAGGAGGGGCTGGGACGGCTCGACGATCATCGATGCCTCGTTGTCCCCGAGATCCCCGCAGCCCGGCATAGCGTCGGGAGCCGTGGCCCCAAGGACTGGCTCAAAGAGCGTGGTGAAAAGAACCGGGCCTGAGCACCTTGCGATGCCCAGGCCCGGGTGTGAATCAGCGATCAGCAGGTCCGCTCGATCAAGCCACGAGCGTGGCTCGCCGACGGCGCTGCTCGATCATCGCAAGCACGCCGGCGACGAGCGACAGGGCGCTGCCGCCCATGGCCGGGTCGATCTCGGGGACGGATGAGGGAGGTGCAATAAACAACCCGCTCGGACTACCGTAAATCTGCATATATTGGCTGTTGATCGCTGCGCCTGTGTTCACGTCGTACGTGCCGATGTAAGACCCCGTGTCGCAACTGGCCACGTAGAGTGTGCTGCCGTCAACCGCGAGCCCCTTCGGGGTCGGCACCCCAGTGATGAAGTTGGCGTCGATCACCGATCCGGTAGCGAGGTCAAACACCCCAACGGCGTCGCTGCCATAGTTCGAAGCGAAGAGACGATTGCCAGAAACCGCAATTCCAATTGGGCTGAATGCAGTCATGAATGACCTGTTGATGACCTGGCCAGTCGCTGCATCCCACTGACTGATTCCGCCGGCATCTCCCACGAAGAGCGAGTTCCCAGACACAAGCATCGCGTACGGAGAGTTCAACCCAGAAATAAAGCTGGCGTTGATGGAGGCGCCGGTCGTTGCGTCCCACGAGCTCACTAACCCGTTCCCACCGACTGAATAAAGCACGTTTCCAGAAATCGCAAGTCCATACCCAGAGTTAGAGGGTGTGATGAAATTTTGATTGATGAAGGAGCCGTCGGTGCTGCTGAGACGAATGATTCCGCTCAGGTCAGTGTTATACACCAAGCTCCCGGAAGTAACGACGCTAAGTCCAATACCGCCAATGCTGCTTCCCAAGACAAGCTGGCCTGTCTGCGTATCCCATTGTTGCCAGCCACCAGTGCCGCCTTGGCATCCCACATACAGGCTTGCTGCGATCGCAGGGCTAGAAGCGGACAGCGAAACGAGCAGGGCAGCCACGCTGATGGAGCGGACGACCTGGGGCATACGCGCGGCGGCAAGCACCGCAGCGAGGCATTTGGCGAAGATGGTTGTTTTCATCGGATGGGGTTTTTGAGGCTGTCGGGTTGAAGACGACACTGAGGCGAAATTACGGATTTCATCCCCGTTGGCAAGCGACCGGAGTGCACAAAATGCCGAAACGGGCATGGCGCGCACGAAACGGGCATGGCGCGCACGAAACGGG
>JBAWVV010000022.1:0-22250 GCA_037147115.1 Planctomycetia bacterium
CGCGTGCTCGACACCGCGACGGTCGCCACGGAGCCCTCCTTCTTGATCCCCGTCACCTTCTGCCCCGGCGTCGCTTTGGCCGCGTTGGCAGCGAGGTCGACCGTGATCTCGCCAATCGAGCCGTCGACGCCAAGCCCCTTCAGAAAGGCATAGGCCATGAGAAGCTGGCCGTTGGGGCCGGGGTGGAAGCCGTCGCCGCCACAGACGTCGTACTTCGCCCCCAGCGCGTCATTGGCCTTCGTCATGGCGTCGACCATCGCGGCGTGAACGTCGGCGAACCGCTGCCCCTTCTCTGTGGCCAGGCTGCGGTCGATGTCGCGAAGGTGGGCGAGATTGTCGTTGTAGGCGACGTGGGCCGGCTGGTCGGCCATCGTCTGGCCCGGGCGGAAGAAGTTGGTGTCGACCGCGCCAGGGGAGCCGACGACCACCGACTTCACGCCGAGGGCGGAAAGCCGGTCGAGAACCCGGCGCATGTTCGCCTCGTACGCCGCGCCGATCTCACTGCGCCACGGCTGGTAGCCGCCGTCGTTCATCCCGTAGCAGAGGGTGACGATGTCGGGATCGAAGACCGCCAGATCGTTGTCGGCCCGATTAGCGAAGCCGCCGGCGGTCTCCCCGCCCCAGCCAAACTGCATGACGCGAACATCAGGGACACCGGAGCAGGCCAGCAGCCAGCATTCGACATACTTGCTGTAGAGCTTTTGCTCCGTGATCGAGTCGCCGACGATCGCCACGCGCGCTTTCGGGAGGAGGGCCGATTCCTCGGCGCCGGCAGTGCCGAGCAGGGCCACGGAAAGGATCGCGGCGGTGCGCAGCGAGGCAGAGAGGGAATGTGGCACGTCTGGGGCTCCGGTGAAGGGTGACAAGGATCGGATTATCGGTCCTATGCGCCCCTCCGCGTCAACCCGGACCTTTCGCTTTCCGGGCGGAAGACTCGAGCCAGCCCCACAGATAGCGGCAGGCATGGCTGCGCCACGGGCGCCAGCGCGCGGCGATCGCCCCGACCCGCGCTTCGTAGTCCCCCGGCGGCACGCCGTAGAGCTCGCACACCGCCCGCCGCAGTCCGGCGTCACCGACGCTGAAGACGTCGTCGCGGCCGAGGGCGAAGAGCAGAAACATCTCCACCGACCAGGGGCCGAAGCCTTTGATGCCGCGCAGGGCTTCTGCAGCGGCAGCGTCGTCGCCACGGCGGATGCGCCGGAAGTTGAGGTCGCCGGAATCAGCTCGGGCGGCGAGCTCGTGGATGAACGTCGCCTTGCTGCGGCTCAAGCCGAGCGCGCGGAGATGCTCGGCGGAGAGCGCGGCCACGTCGGCCGGCTTCCAACGGGGCGCCGCGCCCCGAACCCGCCCCCAGATCGTCGTGGCGGCGGCGTAGGAGAGCTGTTGGCCGACGATGATTCGACAGGCGGTCTCGAAATCGGTCCGCTCGCGGTAATAAGCCGGCTGCGGGCCGACCGCGTCGATGACGCGGCGCATGACCGGATCTTTCCGGAGGGCAAGATCGTGGGGAGCGCGCGTCATGGGAGGAGGAAGAGGCTTCAGCGGGGGCGGATGCGGGCGAGCCGATCCATCGCGAGCCATTCCCCCTGGAGGATGAGCCGTTCGAAGGCGATCTCGGCATCGAGCCCCTCGCTCCGTGCATCAGCGAGGACGGCGCTGACCTCCTCGGGGTCGAGCTCGATGCGGGTGTCGGTGCAGATCACCGCGACCAGCGCCGCGGCAACGTCGGGGCTGGGGTCGGTCGCCAGCCAAGCCGCCACGGCAGCCAGCGGCGCAAGTCGATCCAGCGGCACGGCCAGGCTTCCCTCGGCGGTGAGGATGACCGCTGCGCCCCGGCTCTGGGGGGCGTGGGGAGCAGACGGTGACGGTCGGCCCGTCAGATCGTCTCGGCTTGGCAGTCCTGACAGCCCCGGCAGTCCTGGCAGTCTTGGCAGTCCTGTCATCGGATCCTCCCTGAAATCCACGCCTGAAGCCGACGCCCGGATCGGGCCACGGCGCCCCGGGCGAACCAGCCCTTACCCCGTCATTTCTGCCGGCGAACTCTACGCCCCGATCCCCCCCGCTGGCAAATCGGTCGCTCCGGGCAGTTAGGGCGCGGGCGACGGAGAGGGGGGAAAAAGCTCCCCGAGCTGGGTGACGGTGTGGTCGACGAGCACCTGCCCGGCCTCCGCCCCGACTTCGTTGCTCTCTGCGATGGCGCTATAGCCCCCGCCACGGGCCGCCCGGGCGCTGGGGAGGTAGGTGCCGGGGCCGGCGAGCTGGATCACGAACGTCTGCAGGGCCGGGCTGCGGGCCTTCATCGCCACGCCGAAGTCGGTGTAGAGCTCGAACTGATTGGTGGCGATGGCGATGTCGCCGAGACGAATGACGTGGACCTCGGTCGTGAACGGAGTTTCGTCGCCCGACTGCTGGCGCTGGTAGCGCTGCACGACGCCCCCGTGCCACCACAGGAGCGTCTGATTCCCCTGGTCGGTCGACAGCTCGCGGATCTTTTCCGTGGCGAGCTCATACTCGCGCTGCGACACCGTCCGCCTGGGAAGCTCGAGGCGCCCGACGCGGTGATCGAGGGGGACGTCAACACGCTTCTCCTGCTCGGCGCCCGAGAGCGCCTCCTCCCAGCCGGCGACGATCCGCCGCGCGATCTCGTCGAGCCGGGAGAGGCCGCGCAATCGCCGCATCCGCTCTTCGGCAGCCTTGCGGAACATCAGATGAGGCGACTGGTCGCCGGCAGCGCCGGTCCAGGCGAGGACATGGAGCCCCGCACCATGCTCCTTCCGCAGCCGCTCGCGGACCGGGTGCCAGAAGTCGGCGTCGACCTGGCCGTTGCCCTCCACCTCCTGGGCCGGACAGGCGACGTCGATCGCCGTCGCCAACAGGGCGCCGTCGGCCTTCCAGACAAACAGCGCGTCGACGGCATGGTCTTCATAGCCCTCGAGCATCCGAAACGTCGACCGATCGGTGGCGCCATACATGACGGCGTTGTTGTCGGCGTAGACGCTGCGCCGGTTGTGGGCGACGACCGCATGCCCCATGCCCCAGCCGATGGTGCACGGCGAGCGCCCCGTCCACGCCTCCTCGATTCCCGCGGCGATCCGCGCGGCGAAGAAGTCGACATACTCTGGCGGCGGCATGACACCGGCGGGAAGGTTGTAGACGCCGTCGACGAGGACCGGCGCGGTGTGGGTGTGGGTGGCGCTGGCGACGATCCGTTCCACCGGGAAGTCGGGGAGCCGGGTAGCCACCTTGGTGCGGATCGCCGAAAGGGCTTCGTCGGGAATGGCGACAACGTCGCAGGCAACGAAGGTGGTTGTCCCCAGCGACCGCTCCCCGTCAACGCTCTCCAACAGCAGCACCGTGGCCGTGACCGGGCTGGCGACGCCGGCGGAGACGCGCGTGTGCATCTGTCCCCACAGGGCGACCGGTTGGTCGGGGGTAACGCTGACGGTGGCGGCGCCGGCTCGCAACTCGGCGGACCAACCGGTCGCCGGGGCAGAGGCAGCGGCGACGGCGACGAGGGTTAGCACGACGAGGCCGTGGCTGGCGCGGCTGGGGAGAAGCGGGAGGAGGGGGCGAAGCGGGAAGTGCCAGCTGGCCATCGGGGAATCTCCGGAAGGATCGGCGTGCTGGACTCAGAAGCACGGCCACCCCCACGCCCGGCTGCCGCCCATCCCGACACGATACGACGGCGGCCGTTCCCCCCACAACGCGCCCCCGAACATGGACTTGGCAGCGGGCGTCGATCGCCCTTGCCTCCCGTTCCGTTCCCGCCGTACGCTGCGCCGGGAGATGAGTCTTATTTTGATCGAGCTGGCTGATGCCGGAATCGGCCACGTGTCCCTGGAGCATCGCACGTTGACCGAGTCCGGGGCACGAGAGACGCCAGGCCGGGGCGATTCGACAGGCCCAGTGCCTCTCGAGCGGCGGCCGCGTCACCCCCTCCGCTGGCTCGGGCTGGTGTCGATGCTCGCCGGCGTTGCCTTGGGTGCGGTCCGGTTCGGCCTGGTGACCCTGCCGGGCAGCCGGGCGAACCCCGCCGGGAGTGTGTCTGAAGCCGGTGCGGACCCGGCGGCGATCAAGACGGCTAAGACAGCCGAGGCGGTCGTGGTCACCGTGGTCAGCGCCATGACCCGGCCGGTCGAGCGCCGGGTGCGGACGGTCGGCACCCTCCACGGCTTTGAGGAGATCGAAGTCTCGTCGCTGGTCGACGGCCGGGTCGCCCGGGTGGCCCACGACGTCGGCGACATCGTCGCGCCGGGGGAGACGCTCCTGGAGATCGACGAGGCCGACTTCCTCCTCTCGGTCCAAGAAGTGGAACGCTCCCTGGAGCTGGAGCTCGCGGCGCTGGGCCTGTCCACCATTCCCGATCCCTCCTTCGACATCACCCGTCTCCCTTCGGTGGAGCGTGCCGAGCTCGTCGAGCGCAGTTCCGCGGACACCCTCGAGCGCTGCCGCGAGCTGGTGGATCGCAATGCGATCACGAAAGACGAGATCCAAAAGGCCGAGCTCGCGCTCGATACCGCCCGGCTCGACCGCAAGCAGCGGCTCCTCGAGGCCGAGCAGGCCCTCGCCGCGGTCCGGCATCGCGAGGCGGTTCTCGAGACGGCCCGGAAGCGGCTCGGAGACACGCGCGTTGTCGCCCCGGCGATCGAGGTCCGCACCTTTCGCCGGCCCGGTGAAGCAAGCGCCGACGAGCTCAGCAGCGTGGCCCACACCTACATCGTCGCCGCCCGCCACGTCACCGAGGGAGAGGTCATCCGCTCGATGCCCGCGGAGATCCTCTTCCGTCTCGTCGTCGAAGACGTTCTCAAGCTCAAGGCCGCGGTGCCGGAGCGCCATGCGGCGACCATCAGCCCGGGGCAGGAAGTCGACCTCGCGGTCGAGAGTCTCCCCGGCGTGGCGGTGAGCGGGCATGTCGTTCGCGTTCATCCCACGATCGACACAGCGAGCCGGACGTTCGACGTCGAGGTCCAGGTTCCCAACGGCGACCACCGCCTCAAGCCCGGTGCCTTCGCCAAGGCCTCGATCCTCCTCGATCGTCGGGCCGAAGCCGTCACCGTGCCGGAGGAAGCGCTCGTCCGCTTCGCCGGGGTCACGAAGCTTTTTGTGTCGATCGACGGGCATGCCGTGGCGGTGCCGGTGGAGCCGGGAGTCCGGCTCGACGTCACGGATGACACTGGTGTCGTTCGCCGGTGGATCGAGATCCCTGCCGGGGTGACGGCCGGGGCCGGCGTGATCACCTCCGGCCTCGCCCTCCTCACCGACGGCACGCCGGTCCGTGTGCGGGCTGCCGGCGGCGTGGCAACGGTGCCATGACGATCTGGGATGTGTGCATCCGTCGGCCGGTGTTCACGGCAATGCTCGTGATTGCGCCGATCGTCCTCGGGCTCTCGGCCTATCCGCGCCTCGGGGTCGATCTGTTTCCCAACGTCGACTTGCCGCTGGTGACCGTTACCACGACGCTCCGCGGCGCGAGCGTCGAGGAGATGGAGACGGGGGTCACCAAGCCGATCGAGGAGATCGTCAACACCGTCTCCGGGATCGAGCAGCTGCGGTCGACGACGAAGGAGGGGATGTCGCAGGTGGCGATCGAGTTCGTCCTGGAGAAGAGCGGCGCCGTCGCCGCCCAGGAGATCGACGCCAAGGTGCGAACGATCCTCGGCCAGCTCCCCGAGGGGACCGACAGCCCGATCATCGATAAGTTCGCCCTCGACGCCGCTCCAGTGCTGACCCTCGCCATCTCCGGCCGCCGCGACGCCCGCGAGATCACCGAGATCGCCCGGAAGCGGATCAAGGAGGATCTCGAGAGTCTCTCGGGCGTCGGGGCGGTGATCCTCGTCGGCGGGCGGCAGCGGGCGATCCAGATCTCGATCGACACCGACCGGCTCCAGAAATACTTCAACCTCACGATCGAGGATGTCCGTCAGGCGATCACGAGGGAGAACCAGGAGCAGCCCGGCGGGCGGATCGACCAAGGGCCAAAGGAAGTCGTGCTCCGAACGATGGGGCGGATCCGCGAGCCGGCCGACTTCGCCCAGTTGATTGTGGCCAACCGGCACGGCCAGCCGATCCGGATCCAGGACATCGGCACCGTCACCGATTCAATCGAGGAGCCGCGCGGGTTGAGCCGGCTGTGGACGATGCTCTCGGCCTCCCCGGGGCCGGGGGATCAGGCGGTCAGCCTCATCGTCCAGAAGCAGTCGGGCACCAACACCGTCGCGGTGGTCGAGGCGGTCAAGCACCGCCTCGAGGAGATCCGGGCGGTGCTTCCGGACGACGTCGAGGTGCAGATCATCCGCGACCAGTCGCGCTTCATCGAGAACTCGATCCACGAGGTCCAGGTCCATCTCCTCCTCGCCGCGGTCCTTGTCAGCCTGACGATCCTCCTGTTCATGCGCGACTGGCGGACAACGCTGATTGCCACGCTCTCGATCCCGACGTCGATGATCGCCACCTTCGCCTTCATGGAGCTGATGGGCTTCACGATCAACAACATCACGATGTTGGGATTGATCCTGGCGATCGGGATCGTCGTCGACGATGCGGTGGTTGTCCACGAGAACATCTTCCGCCACATGGAGGAATATGGGCTGTCGGCCCGCGAGGCGGCCGCCTCGGCGACCGCGGAGATCGCCCTAGCGGTCGTCGCCACCACCCTCTCGCTCCTGGTGATCTTCATTCCGGTGATCTTCATGGGGGGGAGAGTGGGGCGATTCTTCGTCTCCTTCGGCTACGTCGTCGCCTTTTCGATCCTCATGAGCATGATGATCTCGTTCACGATGACGCCGGCGCTCTGCTCGCGCTTTCTCAAAGCGGAGGATGGCCACGCTGCCACGAAAGGGGGGCCGGTGTGGCGGCTGGTGGAAGGCTTCTACATGGCCGCGTTGCGGTTTTCGCTCGCGCACCGCTGGCTGATCGTGCTCGTGTCAGTCGGTGTGTTCGCCTCGACCCCGACGCTCATGAAGATCGTCGGCAAGGATTTTGTCCCGCGCGACGACACCAGCGAGTTTGAGGTTGTCGTCACGCTCCCGGAAGGGACGTCGCTGGAGCGTGCCGACGAGATCCTCGCCGAGGTCGAGCAGCGGCTGCGGAGCGTGCGCGGCGTGACGAAGACGTTCACAACGATCGGCGACACCAGCGGCCGCACCGCCCGGGGCCAGGGGGAGGTGACGCGCGCCGGCATCTACTGCCGGCTGATCGACCTGAGGGAGCGCGACTACAGCCAGTTCGAAGTCATGCAAGACGCCCGGCGGATCCTCGTCGACTATCCCGACCTGCGGGCGGCGGTCCAAGACGTGGCAGCGATCTCGGGCTCCGGCTTCCGGCAGGTGATGATCGATCTCAATCTGCGCGGCCCCGACATGGAGAAGCTCCAGCAGTATTCGCAGACGATCACCGACTGGATGCGGGCCCAGGGGCCGTATGTCGACGTCGACACGAGCCTGTCGTTTCGCAAGCCGGAGATGCGGATCGTCCCCAACCGGGAACGGGCCAGCGAGCTGGGTGTCTCGATCCAGGCGATCTCGGCAACAACCAACGTCCTTGTCGGCGGCTTCCCGGTCAGCACCTACAAGGAGGCCGACCAGCAGTACGACGTCTGGCTCCGTGCCGACCAAGGATTCCGCGACGACCCGGCCGACATCGCCCGGCTCACCGTTCCCTCGTCGAAGCCGGGCATCGGGGTGGTCGAGCTCGGCAATGTCGCCGACTTCGAGGAGGCCCAGGGGCCGAGCACGATCGAGCGCTTCTCGCGGCAGCGGCAGGTGGTGGTCTCGGCGAACCTCGAGGGGAAAGCGCTCGGCGAGGGGGTCGACGATCTCGCCGCGTTCGTCAAGACGCTCGACCTCCCGGCCGACTACCGCTGGGAGTTCATCGGGCAGGCGAAGAATCTCAATGACACGATGGCCAACTTCGTCATCGCCTTCGCGCTGGCCTTCCTCTTCATGTACATGATCCTCGCGGCCCAGTTCGAGAGCCTCGTTCACCCGATCACGATTCTTCTGGCCCTTCCCCTCACGATCCCCTTCGCGATCCTCTCGCTCATTCTCCTCCGGACGAATCTCGACATCTACGCGATGTTCGGGCTGTTCATGCTCTTCGGGATCGTGAAGAAAAACGGCATCCTCCAGGTCGACTACACGAATGTCCTCCGCAGCCGGGGCGTGCCGCGCGACCGGGCGATCCTCGAGGCCAACGCCGTCCGCCTCCGGCCGATCCTGATGACGACGGTGATGCTCGTGGCGGCGATGATCCCGATGGCGATGGGGGAAGGGCCGGGGGCCGCCTCGCGCGCGGGAATGGCCAAGGTGATCCTCGGCGGGCAGGTCCTCTCCCTCCTCCTCACGCTCCTGCTGACGCCGGTGGCCTACTCGCTGTGGGACGACCTGACCGTGGTCTTCCTGCGGATGACCGGCCAGACTGAGGCGGCGTCACCGGCCGTGACAGAGCAGTCGTGACGGGGTTGGCACGGCGCTCACGCGATCGAGGCCCGCTGCGTCGGTGGGGCTAAAATCGGGGCAGTTTCGGTGACCGTGCGGAAAGCGACGAGGGCTTGCTGGAGTCCTTGGCACCGCCACCGTTCCAGCCAGGTGCGGTAGTGCTCACGGCCCATCCGCATCGTTGCTTCATGCTCCGCCACTTGGCGTTCAATGAGCGCTCGGTAGCGGTCGGCCGCCCCCGGGAGGCACTCGGTGAGGCCGGTGTGGATCTCCTCGAGGAGTTGCAACGCGTTGAAACTGTCGTTGACGGCCCCGAGCGTCTCTTGCAGCGCAGCGAGCGCTGGCTCGATGTCTTCTGACACCAGCCCGCCGAAACACGGCTGGACGAGCTCGAGGGCATACCGCAACCGCTTGCCCGCGATCCGCACCTCATGGAGGTGGGCCCAGTCGCCTTCTCCCCTGCCGCAGAGGTCTTGAAAGTCTGCGAGCATCTTGGAAATGACCGGTTGGACGACTGTTCCGAACGTGGCTCGCTCCGGCCCGCGAACCGCCACCATCGTCCGGGCCATGAGGCGATCAAAGCCGAACGGAAAGTCACCGGTCGCTTTTTCGAGCCTTTTTTGTGCCGGCACCCGGTGAGCCAGGGCATACCCTGTCAACATGTCGATCGCCGGTTCGTCCGACTTCGACGCTCCGTCGAAGCGCTGGCCCAACTGGGAAAGCACGACATCCCAATCACGGGCGGTGCCCACCGTGCGGCGCAGCGCGCGGAGATGATCGCGCAGTTGCCGATAAACCTTCCTCGGCAGGCAGGTGGCGAAGAGATCGGCGGCGGCAGCGGCTCTTCGGGTCGCGACTCGGAGGGCATGGATATGACGGCGCCGGTTGCGGGCGTCTGCCAGGGTGTCGCCGATCCTGTCGCGCACCGCCTCCAGCCGTACCGCCAGAACCCGTCTGGCCGCATCCGCCACCGGCGTGTTCTCGTCGACGTCCGCAATTCGCTTTGTCATCCTGTTTCTCCTCGAGCCACGCTGCTTGGTGACGGTCACGCCGCCTTGGATATCCCCGCTGCACCGAGGACAAGCTCACGGAGCGATGCATGGGAAATCCGTTCTGCGGCCTCGTGGGGGCGAAGCCACTCTCGCTGCCGACGCCGGCGCTCAGGCCAATCACGCTTCACGGTGCTGACGTGCATCCGGAAAACCACGACCTCATGCCGCATACCCATTTTCGTAAACTCATAGTGCCCGAGCGGGAGGCTTGTCACGCGGCCGATAATTCCCGCTTCTTCCCACGCCTCTCGCGCGGCGGTTTCACGGAGATCGCATCCGCGTTGGAGATTGCCCTTCGGCACCAGCCACCGCTTGCCGCTGCTCGACGTGATCAAGCAAACCTTGCCGCTCCTCATCGCCACGACGGCTGCTTGGGAAACGCATTTGTTCTTGGAACCCACGGTGCTCCTCCTTGGGAGGTCGGGCAGACTGATCGCAACCCTTTTTTTTCATCGGCGTCCGGGCACCAACGATTTCATAGAAATTGAATGGAGTTTCGCCAGCTGCCCGCCGACCAGCCGATTCGTTGCCTTCGAGGGCGTCTGCAGCGATGATGATACTGCCGGGCCCCGGATGGCCGGGCTGCCTCCCTTCTCCGAGACCGCGACATGCCAGATGCCACAGCGAGGAAACGACTCCCCTGCGAGGGCTGGTGGGAGCAGGTGTTTCACGGACGACAGCCGATGGAGAGCCTCCGCGTGGCCGTCGAGGGACGGCTGGTTGCCGGCGAGGGGACCGACATCATCGGCCCCTTCACGCTTGACGGGCGGATCAGCGACGACGGCCGGGTGTCGCTCCTGAAGGACTACCTCGGCCGCCACTCGGTCCGTTACGAGGGGCAGCATGACGGTGAGGGAAGGATGTGGGGGGTGTGGAGCCTGCCCGGCTTCAACGGCCGGTGGATGATCGCCTTCCGCCGCGAGCAGGCAAGCGACCTCAACGACCTCCGCCAGATCGGCCCGCGCCGCTAGCAAAGCCGCTGCCTCCGCGCCGTGGAGAGCCATTCCCGGGCCCAATCGGTTGTCCCAAGTCGTTGCCGGCACGAGGTTTGCAGAAGCCTGCGCCGGGCCGGCGAACTTGCCCCGCTGCCTCCCGGTGAGCTACAGTCTTCTCGGGCGAACGGGGTTTTTATGGTTTTTTCGGCGGCCCTTTGGCCGCCGAGCGGGCCGTGGGGAGGTGCGATGACACGACTCGTTTCAGGGGCGATGGCGAATCGGCGCGGATTTCTCGCCGGCGGCCTGGCCGGGCTGTCGGTCGCCGGAGCCCTCGGACCGACGCGGGCCCTGGCCAATACCGGCCATGCCGCCAGTGATGTCTCCTGCATCTTCATCTGGACGCAGGGGGGCACCAGCCACCACGACACCTTCGACCCCAAGCCACAGGCCTCCGACGGTGTCCGCGGGCCGCTGTCGACGATCTCCACGGCGGTGCCGGGGGTGTTTTTCACCGAGCTGTGCGGGCGGATGGCCCGCGAACTGGGCCGCTACTCGCTCCTTCGCAGCTGGAACCCGCGCAACGCCGGCCATGGCGTGGCCGACCACTGGTGCATGTCGGGGCGCAACGTCAATCCGACGCTCGTCTACCCATGTGTCGGCTCGGTTGTCTCCCACGAGCACGGCTTCAAATCGGCCCTCCCCCCCTTCATTCAACTCGGGGCCCACGTCGACCGCTCCAGCAACGGCGGAATGCCGGGGATTCTGGGGCTGGCGCATGGCCCGTTCGAGATTCATGCCGATGCCAATGCCGACAAGTTCTCCGTTCGCGACATCACCCCGCCGCTCGAC
The DNA here is from genome assembly GCA_037147115.1 of Planctomycetia bacterium. Taxonomy (GTDB): domain Bacteria; phylum Planctomycetota; class Planctomycetia; order Pirellulales; family UBA1268; genus QWOP01. Next base: position 11,272 of record JBAWVV010000022.1, read on the forward strand.
ATGGAGATGACGCGGATCGACCGGCGCCGCGCCATCCTCGCCCGCATCGATCGGCTCCAGCGCACCGCCGACCGGCAGCCGACCGCCTTCGATGCCCTCGACGAGCACTACAAGACCGCCTTCACGATGATCACGGCGCCGGAGACGAAGCGGGCCTTCGACATCGGCACCGAACCGACGGGCTTGCGGGACGACTACGGGCGGACCTCCTTCGGCCAGCGGCTCCTCCTCGCTCGTCGGCTTGTGCAGTCTGGTGTTCGGTTCGTGACCGTCAGCGATCCGGGCTGGGACCACCACACCGACTGCTTCAACGGGCTTAAAGGGCGGATGCCGGCGATCGATCAGGCGATCCCGGCGCTGCTGATCGACCTCGAGCAGCAGGGGCTGCTCGACAAGACGCTCGTTGTCTGGATGACCGACTTCGGTCGCACCCCGAAGATCAATCCGGCCATCGGCCGCGACCATTGGGCGAGTGCTGGATTTGTTGTCATGGCCGGGGCGGGGATACCCGGTGGGCTTGTTCTTGGTGAGACCGATGCCGAGGGGGGCGTGCCGAAGTCGCACGAGACGTTCACGGAGAACGTCGTCGCCACGATCTACCACAAGCTCGGGCTGCCCACCGACCTCACCGTCACAGCATCTGACGGCCGGCCGATCCGGCTCATCGAGGGGGAACCGGTGCGCCAATGGATCTGAATTGGCGGAGCCGTTTCCGGCCGTTGTTCCAGCGTTGGGTGCTGCTCCTCGCCGCGCTTGGCACGGCCGGCTGCGCGCCGGGGCTGGCTTCTGCCGCTGGGCTGGTCGTCCTCCCCGGCCGGGTCGAACTCGCTGGTCGGTTCGAGCGAGTTCAGCTCCTCGTGCGCGGAGGGCCTGAGGATTCTGCTGGCAGCGAGCGGGCCGACGACCTGACCCATGCGGCGGCGTATTCCAGCGCCGACCCGGCGGTGGCGCGGGTGTCGGCCGACGGAGTGGTGTCGGCGGTGGGCGACGGCTCGACGCGGATCGCCGTGACGGTCGGGGGCGAGCCGACGTCGGTCGAGGTGGTGGTGACGGGAAACGCGGAGGGGGCACGGGCCGACTTCGAGGCTGACATTCTCCCGGTGCTCTCTCGGGCCGGCTGCAACGCTGGCGTCTGCCATGCCAGCCAGTACGGCAAGGGGGGCTTTGTCCTCTCGGTGATGGCCTTCGATCCGGAGGTCGATTTCAGCTCGATTGTGCTCGCCTCGCGCGGGCGCCGCGTCTGCCCGACAAATCCTGCCGGGAGCCTCCTCCTCGCCAAAGCGAGCAACTCAATTCCGCACGGAGGCGGCCCGCGGCTCGCCGTCGACTCCGCCGACTACGCGCTCCTGGCCGGCTGGATCGCCGCCGGCAGCCCGGGCCCGACGGGCACCTCTGCGGCGGTCACGGGGCTGGAGGTCGAGCCGGTGAAGCGCGTGGCGGGTCCGGGGGCAACGCAGCAGATCCGCGTGGTGGCGACCTACGCCGACGGCCGGCGCCGCGACGTCACCGGCTGGAGCCGGTTTGACGCGATGGACGAGGGGGTTGTGAAGGTGTCGCCGGCCGGAGTGGCGACGACGCTCGGCAGGGGCCAGGGGGCGGTCATGGCCCGGTTCGGTGGCGAGGCGACGATCGCCACGTTCGTCGTTCCTTTCTCCGCCGCCGCCGATCTCTCCGGCTGGAAAAGCCCCCATCCGCTCGATGCGGTGGTCGGAGAAAAGTTCGCCGAGATCGGTCTGACCCCCTCGGGGCTGTGCGACGACGCGACCTTTCTGCGGCGTGCCCACCTCGACGCCATCGGCGCCCTGCCGACGGCCGACGAGGCCCGCGCTTTCCTCGCCTCGACGGCGCCCGACAAGCGGGAGCGGCTTGTCGACGAGCTCCTCGGTCTGACTGGCGATCCGGCCCGCGACCGCTATGTCGACCGCTACGCCGCTTGGTGGAGCCTGAAGTGGGCCGATCTGATCCGCAACAACTCGGCCGTGCTCGGCGAGAGCGGGATGTGGGCCCTCCACAACTGGCTTCAGGAGAGCTTCCGCACGAACAAGCCGTTTGACCGGTTCGTGACCGAGCTGATCACCGCCAAGGGCTCAATCTTCGCCAGCGGCCCGGCCAACTATTTCCGCATCGCCAACAATCCCGCCGATCTCGCCGAGTCGACCGCGCAGCTGTTCCTCGGGGTCCGGCTCCAATGCGCCAAGTGCCACCACCATCCCTACGAACGGCTCTCGCAGTCCGACTACTACGGCTTCGCCGCCTACTTCGCCCGCGTCGCCTCAAAGAACAGCGCCGAGTTTGGGATCTTCGGCGGCGAGACGGTCGTTGTTGTCAATCCGTCGGGGGAGGTGTCGCATCCGCGCTCCGGTGCGATCATGAAGCCAACGCCGTTGGGGGGGGAGTCGGTGGAGCACGCCGACGACCGGCGGATCGCCCTGGCCAGCTGGCTGACCGCCGCCGACAACGCTTCTTTCGCCCGCAATATCGTCAACCGCTACGTCGCCTTCCTCCTCGGCCGTGGGCTCGTCGAGCCGGTCGACGACCTCCGCTCCACCAATCCACCGTCGAATCCAGCGCTGATGGATCTCCTCGTGGCGGAGTTCCGCGGCAGCGGCTTCGACGTCCGTCGGCTGATGCGGATGATCATGACTTCGCGGCTCTACCAGCTCGATTCGCAGCCGACCGCCGGCAACGCCGCCGATGAGCGGTTCTCCAGCCACTACCGAGTCAAACGCCTCAGCGCCGAGGCGCTCCTCGATGCCATCGACGAGGCCACCGGTGTGCGGACGAAATACCCCAACCTCCCCCTCGGCACCCGGGCGATCGAGCTTCCCGACGCGGCCGCCGCGAACACCAACCCATTCCTTGTCACGTTCGGGAAGCCGAAGCGGGCGAGTGTCTGCGAGTGCGAGCGGACCGCGGACGAGAATCTCGCCCAGGCCCTCCACACCCTCAACGGCGACATCGTCGCCACGAAGGTCGCCGACGGCGCGGGCCGGGTGGCGAAGCTCCTCGCGGCCGGCACGCCCGTTCCGGCCTGCGTTGAGGAGATCTACCTTGCGACCCTCTCCCGGCCGCCGTCGCCGCTGGAAGCGGCCGACGCGGCGGAGATCATCGCCGCCTCCCCGTCGCCCGCCGAGGGGCTCCAGGACCTGCTCTGGGCGTTGATCAACTCCAAGCACTTTTTGTTCGTGAGGTGATCATGTCGCGTTGCCGCTGGGCGCTCCTCCTCGGGCTGGCTGTTCCCGCCGGGACGGCCCTCGGCCAGACGAGCAACAGCTATCCGATGCTCATGAGCCTCCGTCCTACGGCGGCCGTGGTCGGTGCCACCACCGACCACGAGCTTTCGGCCCGCTACAACCTCGCCGGGGCCTCCGCCGTGATCGTGACGGGAGATGGGGTTTTCGCCGAGGTCGTGCCCCCGGAATCCGAGAAGCCGGAGGATCGGGAGAAGAATGACGTCGGTGCGTCGACAACCCGGTTGCGGATCCGCTGCGACGCCAGCGCCGTCCCCGGGATCCGCGACGTCCGCGTCATCACCCCCCACGGGGCGAGCACCGTCGGCCAACTCGTCGTCGTCTACGAAGGGGTGACGGTGGAGCAGCCGGACAACGACACCGCCGAGAAGGCCCAGGCCGTCACCCTCCCAGCGACGCTCTGCGGGGCTCTCGAGAAGGGGGAGGATGTCGATTTCTGGAGGATCCGCGTCGAGGCTGCCGGGCCGTGGGTTTTCCACCTCGTGTCGCAGCGACTGCAAAACCGGCTCCACGACATGCAGAGCCGGGTCGACCCGCTCCTCACGCTGCGGAGCCTCGCCGGCCAGACGATCGCCGCCAGCGACAACGCCCTCGCCGGCGACCCGCTCCTCGCCGTCGCGGCGCTTCATCCGGGGGAGTATCTCCTCGAGGTTCGCGATGTCCGCTACCAGGGGAATGCCGACTGGACCTATGCAATCGAGGCTTCAGGGCGGCCGTTCGTGACGGCGGTCCATCCGCTCGCGATGGCGCCCGGGGCGACGGTCTCCACGCGGCTATTCACGGCCGGGCCGCTGCTCCCCGGCCCGGTGCCATTCACCATCCCCACCGACGCGCCGGCCGGCCTCCGACGGGTTGCGCCGGTGTTTGAGGGGCGGCCGCTCGGGGGGGTAGGGATCCTCGTCACCACCGATCCGATCACCACCGAACCGGTGGCGGCGCTGCCGCAGGCTGCCGACGGAACGGACAGCCCGGCCGCAGCGGCGGCGATTGTCGGCCCGGCGGTCATCTGCGGCGACATCGACAGCCCCGGACAGGCCGATCGCTTCGCCTTCACGGCCAAGGCGGGGGAGGCGTTTTCCTTCGAGGTTCACGCGCGTCGGCTCGGCTCGAATCTCGATGCCAAGCTGCGGGTGCTGAAGGCCGACGGCGGGCTCCTCGCCGAGGCCGACGATGCCACCTACCAGCGTGTCCTCTCCGCCGACCCGTACGTCGAACGCTTTGCCGCCCCGGCCGACGGCACCTACCTCGTCGAGATCCGCGACCTCCATGGCCGCGGCGGCGCGGGGTTTCCCTACGCCCTGCGGATCGGGCCCTCCTCTCCCAGCTTTGTCCTCGAAATCGACACCGACAAGACCCTTCTCGCCCCCGGTCTGGCCGCCCCGATCTACGTCCGTGCCCTGCGGCGCGGCGGGTTCACCGGCGACATCGACTTAGGCATCGATGGCCTCCCCGCTGGGGTGACGGCCGTCGCCGGCCGGATCCTGGCCACCGGCAACGACGGCTGCCTTTGGCTCCAGGCCGCCCCCGATGCCCCCGCCGGATGGGGCAATATCACGATCACGGGGCAGGCGACGGTGACGGCGGCGGACGGATCGACCAGTGTGATCCGGGGCCGCGCCGATCCGCTCCAGGAGATCTACATGCCCGGCGGCGGGCGCGGGCATTACCCGGTCGATCTCCATACCGTCTCGGTGGCCAAGCCGATGGACGTCCGCGGGATCACAGTCAGCAGCAGCGCGGTTGTGCTCAGGCCCGGGGACTCGCAGCGGCTCGACATCACCGTCGAGCGGGCCCCGGACTACAAAGGCAACATCACGCTCGACATGATGCTCCAGCACCTCGAAACCCCCTACGGCAATCCGCTCCCCAAGGGGGTGAAGGTCGACGGCGCCAGGAGCAAGACCCTGCTCACGGCGGGTGAATCGCTCGGGCACATCACGCTCACGGCGGCGGCCGATGCCCCGCCGGTGGAGCGGCAGCTCGTCCCCGTCACCGTCCATGCAACGATTAACTTCGTCATGAAGCACACCTTCGCCAGTGCCCCCGTGCTCATCTCCGTCACCCAGCCTTGACTCTGATCCTGATCCTGCCCCGGCGAGATTCCCCGAACGCATGGCCCTCCCGTTCGATCACCGTTATCCCGCCGTCGACGATCTGCGGCAGGCCGCCCGGGCCCGGATCCCCGGATTCGTGTTCGACTTCCTCGACGGCGGCTGCCACGACAACGTCAACCTGGCGAGCAACACCGCCGATCTCCGCGACGTCAAGCTCCATCCGTTTTATCTCGCTGATCATGGACCGGTGTCGCTCGAGACCGAGCTGTTCGGGCGAACGTGGGCAGCGCCGCTGGGCGTCTGTCCGGTGGGGCTCCAGGGGCTGATCTGGCCCGGGGCCTGCGAGGCCCTCGCCCGGGCGGCCACGGCCCGGCGGCTCCCCTTCATCCTCAGCACCTGCACGACGGCGAGCCTGGAGACGATCGGCCAGATCACGGCGGGGGCGTTTTGGTTTCAGCTCTACAATCCGGTCGATCCGGCCATCCGGGAGGATCTCCTTGCCCGCGCGGAGCGGGCGGGGTGCGAAGTGCTCGTTGTGCTCGCCGATGTTCCCACCTTCGGCTACCGCCCCCACGACATCCGCAATCAGTTCGCCGTGCCGCCACGGCTGACGCCGCGGACGATCCTCCAGATGATCCTCCGCCCGGTGTGGGGAATGACGATGCTCTCGCGCGGCAAGCCGACGCTCGCATCCCTCACCCCCTACATGCCGGCGAACATGGATCTCCGCCAGCTTGCCGACTTCATGGATCGGACATTCACCGGCCGGCTCACCGGCGACGACCTCGCCCGGCTCCGCGACCGCTGGAAGGGGAAGATGGTGCTCAAGGGAGTGGCGACGGTGGAGGATGCCGAGATCGCGGTGGCACGCGGGCTCGACGGGATCATCGTCTCCAATCATGGCGGCCGGCAGCTCGACGCCGGACTGTCGTCGATCCGGGCGCTGGGGCCGATCGTCGAGGCGGTGGGGCGACGGACGACCGTGATGATCGACAGTGGGATCCGCTCCGGGCCCGACATCGCCCGGGCCCTGGCCAGCGGTGCCCGGTTCACATTTCTCGGCCGGGCGTTCATGTATGCCGCAGCGGCCCTCGGCGATCGTGGGGGGGATCACGCCGCAGAGATCCTCTCCCGGCAGCTCCTCCAGGTGATGGAGCAACTCGGCTGCGACCGGGTCGCCGACCTCCCCCGCCACCTCGTTCACCAGTAAGCCGTCGGACGATCGCGGCGATCCGGAGCCAGTCAGGCCACGATCCCGCGGATGACATCGCCGGAGACGTCGGTGAGCCGGAAGTCGCGCCCGTTGAAGCGGTGCGTCAGGCGCGTATGGTCGAGGCCGAGGAGGTGGAGGATGGTGGCGTGGAGGTCATTGACGCTCACCCGGTTCTCGACCGCCTTGAAGCCAAACTCGTCGCTCGCGCCATGGGTCACGCCCCCCTTCACACCCCCTCCCGCCAGCCACATCGTGAAGGCGTGCGGGTTGTGGTCGCGGCCGGGCTGATCCCCCTTCTGCGCGATCGGGAGGCGGCCGAACTCCCCTCCCCAGACAACGAGCGTCTCGTCGAGGAGCCCACGTCGGTCGAGATCCTCCAGGAGCGCTGCAATCGGGCGGTCGGTCTCGGCGGCGAAGCCGGCATGGTTGCCGCGGATGTCGGCATGGCCGTCCCAGCTCTGCTGGTTCTCCTCTCCGCCGGAATAGATCTGCACGAATCTCACGCCGCGCTCCACGAGCCGCCGGGCGGTCAAGCACTGCCGGGCGAAATGGCCGCAGGTGGGGTCATCGAGGCCGTAGAGATCGAGCGTTTCGCGGGTTTCGGCGGCAAGATCGAGGGCCTCCGGGGCGGCCATCTGCATCCGGTAGGCGAGCTCGTAGCTCTCGATCCGGGCCTCGATCTCGCCATCGGTGCCGGTCCGGTCGCGGTGGCGGGCGTTGAGCCGCGCGGCGAGGTCGAACTGGGCCCGCTGCTCGTGGTCGGTCATCGCCGCGCGGCGGGCGAGGTTGGCGATCGGGGTCCCGGCGGTGTCGAGGCCCGTTCCTTGGAACGCGCCCGGGAGAAAGCCGGCCGACCAATTTTGGGCATAGCCCTTGGGGAGCCCCCGCCCCTTCGTGTCGACCATGACGACAAAGCCGGGGAGATCGCGGTTTTCACTTCCCAGGCCGTAGGTCACCCAGCTGCCAGTGCAAGGGTAGCCGACGCGCGTATTGCCGGTATTCAGACGGAGGAGCGCGGGGGCATGGTTATTGGAATCGGTCCAGCAGCTGTTCACGAACGCCATTCGGTCGACATGACCGGCGAGTCGGGGAAAGATCTCCGACACCCAGGCGCCGCTCTCCCCGTGCTGGCGGAAAGCGAACGGGCTCTTCATCAGCCCGCCGACCGATCCGGCGAAAAACCCGGTGTTGGCATCGAAGCCGGCGAGGGGCTCGCCATCGCGCTTCGCCAGCTCCGGCTTGTAATCGAAGGTGTCGACCTGGCTCGGGCCGCCGTTGATGAACAGCCAGATCACGCGCTTCGCCTTCGGGGCGAAATGGGGCGATCCGCCGGTGCTCGCTTGTGCGCCGGTCCCTTCCTCGGCCAGGAGGCGATCGAGGGCGAGAAGGCCGAATCCCGCGCCGCAGCGCGCCAGCAGCGTCCGCCGGGGGAGAGAGAGCGGAGGCCGGGAATGGGGCAGTGACGGCATGGGGAGTCACTCGACGTGGAGGGTTTCGTTGAGCCCAAGGAGCACCTGACAGAAGTCGGCCAAGCCCGTGGCGGTGGGATCGGAGAGTCCCGCAGCAGCGTACGCTGCGGTTTGGCCGGCGAGGAAGGCGACCCCCTCGGCCAGCTCATCGTCGGTCGGGGCCCGGCCGAGCGCCAGGGCATAGGCGGTGTGGATTGGCGCGGTTTCGTCGCTCACCTCATCGCGGAAGTGGTGAGGCTCGGCGACGACCCGGGCGGCGAACGCCTCGGCCCAGCGGCGGACCGCCGGGCCATTCATGAGGAGGAGGACCTGCGGCGCGGTGGTCGTCACGGCCCGCTTCCCCATCCCCGTCACCCGGTCGGGGGCGTCGAAAGCCCGCAGGAAGGGGGACGGCCGGCTCCGCTTGACGTCGAGGTAGAGGCTCCGCCGTGGCGACGCGTCGTCGGGGCCCGCGCGTCCCCCGAGCGACGGATCGAGGGCCCCGGAGATCGCCAGGAGGGCATCACGGACTCCCTCGGCGTCGAGGCGCCGGCGACCGAAGTGGGAGAGGAGACGGTTGCGCGGATCTTCGAGGAGGGCGCGCGGCGAGGCCGTCGACGATTGGCGGTAGGTGGCACTGGTGACGATCAGCCGATGGATCGGCTGGAGACGCCAGCCGCCGCGGACAAGCTCACCGGCGAGCCACTCGAGGAGCTCCGGGTGGGAGGGAGGATCGGACTGGGCGCCGAAGTCGCTTGGGGTCGCGACCAAGCCGGTGCCGAAATACTGCTGCCAGATCCGGTTGACGATGACGCGGGCCGCGAGGCTTCCCGCTCCCGCATCGGGATCGGTGATCCAGCGCGCCAGGGCCGCGCGGCGCCCCGCGCCGGCAGTCTCCTGCCCTGCTCCCTGGCGCCACGTTTCCTCCGGCGCTCGGGCGAGGACCTGGAGAAACCCCGCCGTGGCGACCCCCTCGCGCTGGCGGACGTCGCCGCGACGCAGAAACCAGGTCTCGGGGTAGGCGTGCGGATAGCCGCGGCCATCGGCATGATGGGGGATCGGCGGGAGATGGTCGCCGGCAACCAGCGCCGTGACGGTCTCCGGCTTCGGCCGCGCCCCCTCCAATGTGCGGACGAACGCATCGGCGGCCCGCCAGCCCTCGTCGCAGCCGGCCTGGAGCCGGCGCAGCTCGGCAGACTCAGCGGCTGTTCGGTCCGACCTCGCCACCAAGTGACTGATCAGCCAGGCATCGCTGCGGGCCCGATCGACCGGATCCGCTTCTGGCGTGACTGGAATCGGGGCGAACCCGGCGACGGTGGCGGCAGCGACTCTCGGCCGAGCGATCGCATGGTGGGGGCTGGTGCGGAAATCGAGGGTCACCATCAGCCGGCAGCCGCCGGGGAACCCGACCGGTTCGGCGAAATCGAAGAGGGCCACGTGCGATTGACCGACATGCGGATCGATTGCCCATCCACTGGTCGGGCTGTCGTCAATGGCGTGGCTGACGTCGAGGCCCGGCTGTGAGAAGTCGGCCCGGGGGGCGCCGAGCTTCACCGGGCTAAAGACCGGCTCGGCCCCGGCGGCGGGAATCGGCGCGACGGCAACGGTGAGGTTGGAGAGGGCGAAGTTGCCATGGGCGACGCGCCCCGGGCCCCCGCGCGGCAGCGACGGATCGGCCAGCGCGTCAATGCGCAGGCTGACGAGGGGCTCGGAGGGGAAGTCGAGCGTAAAGGTGTAGGTGTCGTCGTTGGCAGGCGCCCCCCCGGCAAGGAACGATCCGTCGGCCAGCGCCGTCAGCGGTGTGCCGGCTCGGCTGGTCACCGCGACGAGTCGGCCGGGGTGCCAGTCGGGGGCGGAGCCCGCGTCGGCCGGCTGCGAGGCCGCGATCCTGGCATCGATCCAGGCGTCGAAGCGGGCCGGGAGCTCCTCCTCGATCCGCCGGCGGGCGGCGACGGCTCGGTCGAGCTCTGCCTGCCAGGCGGCGACGGCCAGCGCATGGCGCTCGGGGGCGATGGCGATCTCGGCGTTCGAGCGGACGGTGGCGGTGAAGGTGGCGGCCAGACGGTAGTAGTCGGCCTGCGGCAGCGGATCAAACTTGTGGTCGTGGCAGCGGGCACACCCCACGGTGAGCCCGAGCATCGCGGTGCCGATCGTCGACACGATGTCGTCGAGTTCGCCGCTGCGTGCGCTCTCGAACTCCTTCTCGGTCAGCTGCGTCGGAAACGCGCCGGCCGCGAGGAAACCGGTGGCGATCCGCGCGGCGGGGATGTCGGGGGCGAGCTCGTCGCCGGCGATCTGCCAGCGGAGGAAGGTGTCGAAGGGGAGGTTGTCATGGAAGGCGGAGACGACGAAGTCGCGGTAGGCATGGGCGTGGGGGCGGTCGTAGTCCTGCTCGTAGCCGAAGCTCTCGGCATACCGGGCGATGTCGAGCCAGTGCTGGGCCTGGCGCTCGCCGAACGAGGGCCGGGCGAGGAGATCGTCGACCGCCTCCGCGACAGCGTCCTCCCGGCTGTCGGCGATGAAGGCCCCGATCTCTGTCGGCGTCGCCGGCAGGCCCGTCAGATCGGCGGCGAGTCGGCGCCTGAGCGTGCGGCGGTCGGCCATCGGCGCCGGTGCGAGGCCGGCCTCCCGGAGCCGGGCGAGGATGAAGCGGTCGATCGGCGTGCGGCACCAGCCATCGGGATCGGCGGGGGTGGGCAGGGCGACCGCGGCGAGCGGCGTGAACGGCCAAGATCCGCGCGCGAGCGGATCGATCGCTCGTTCCGTCCAGGCGCTCCGGTCGGCCGCCTCGATCAGCGGGCGGTCGTAGGGGGCACCCCGATCGATCCATTCGGCCAGCCGGGCCAGGACGTCGGCCGGGAGCGGATCTCCTTCCTCCGGCATGTGCGGCTCTTCGAGCTTCGCGGCGAGTCGGTAGAGGAGGCTCTCCGCGGCCTTCCCCGCAACGACCGCCGGACCGCGCCCGCCGCCGGCGAGGAGCGTCTCCCGCGTGGAGAGATCGAGGCCCCCTTCT